>NZ_JACHDC010000028.1:0-122795 GCF_014200875.1 Paraburkholderia sp. HC6.4b | reverse complement strand
CCGCACCACAGGCCGGATATAAGTCTGCAACCTCATCCTGTCCGTCACACACCGAATATCACCTGGCAAACCGGGAGGCGTCCATATAAGACAGAATGAAAAAATGCACGATCCGGCTCACGTTCGTGATGCTCGCGCTGCTCGCCGGATGTCATGAAACGAAAACGCCGCAAACGGTCACATCGAGCGGCCAGGCTGCCAATGCGTCGGCGCTCAGTACCAGTCCCTCGACGATCGACGAACTGAACAATCCCAACAGTCCGCTTGCAAAGCGAAGCATCTATTTCGATTTCGACAGCTATACGGTCAGGGATGACTATCAGGCGCTACTCCAGGCACATGCGGACTATCTGCGCCGGCATCCGTCCCAGCATGTGCTGATACAGGGCAACACCGACGAGCGCGGCACCACCGAATACAATCTCGCCCTGGGCGAGCGGCGCTCGCAGGCCGTCATGCGTGAGTTGGAAACGCTTGGCGTGCCCGGGACTCAACTGGAAGCCGTCAGCCTGGGCAAAGAAAAACCGGTTGCGCTGGGGCACGACGAGGCGTCGTGGTCGCAGAATCGCCGCGCCGACCTGGTGTACCGCTAATTGCGCAGCGCACGACGCGCGGACCAGTTCAAAGCCCGAAGTACCAGAGCCGCACGTCCTCTTCCTCCGACCATATCTGCACGTCCAGCATCTCGTCGAATTCGACCGGCTCGCCCCGGTACATGCAGCAGAACCCGCGCTCGGTGCGATAGACGATCACCCACTCGCGCGGGTCGGGGGTTGCGTCGGGCGAACGGTCTTCCCGTGTGCTCCCGGAATCCGCAAGGTGCACCGCGGCCTTGAGCCGCTCGCGCAACGTCCGCCACTCAGTTTTCAGCTTCACGGTCGCTCACCTTGAGACCCCTGCCGTGCACGGCATACGAAGCGTCGTTGACGCGCACGGATTGCATCGACGTGGCGGTCCTTCCGCGAACCCGGGGCTGGAAAATATCGATACTGCGGGCGACGGCGTCCGCAATATGCTCCTTCGCAATCACGCCGGACACGTCGAACGCGCCATCGACAGCGGCATCGACGAGGACCACGGCCATCACCGCGCGGCGCTGCCGGAGTTCGCTGATCACTTCGAACGCCGCATCGGATCGCTTCACGACGATGAAGTTGCGATGCGCGAGTTGCCCGATCGTGACCGTCGGATTGTCATGGCTGACCGCGCGGCGCAGGCCAGTGTTGATGCGCAGCACGCCGTACAGCATGCCTGCCTTCGTGACGACGATGTGCCGGAACGGCGCGACGCCCATGCGATCGAGGAGATCGCGAAACGGGACGTCCGCGTCGAGCACCAGTATGTCGGCCTCCATGATCGCCCCCGCGTTCTGCACGAGAAACATATTGGCGTGCAACGCATCTGGAATGACATGACCGCGCTTGACGAGTTTCATCGTGTAGATCGTCTCGCGCGAGAGGAGCCGGCGGGTGCCGATGCTGAACGCAACCGCAAGTATCATCGGCAGCACGATGTCGTAATCGCGCGTCATTTCGAAGATCATCGCCACTGCCGTCATCGCGGCACCCGTGCCGCCCGCGACCACCGCCCCCATGCCGACCATCGCGAATGCAGGCACGCTCACCGGAGCGGCCGGCACCAGCAGATGGAACAGGGACGCCAGCGCGGCGCCCAACGTCGCGCCGATGAACAGCGACGGCGAGAACACGCCGCCCGACGAGCCGGAGCCGAGGCTAACCGACGTCGCGGCCATCTTGCACAGCGCAAGCAGCAGCAGGAACAGGCCACCTTGCAACTGTTCATTGAGCGTCGCCTGGATCGTGGCGTAGCCCACGCCTTCCACGTAGTAGTGGCCTGCGTAGCGCATCAGCAGATACATCATTACGCCGACGAACAGCATGCCGAGCGCGTGGCGCGCAAAACGCCCCGGAACGCGATCGAAGGCGTCCTCCGCCCAGTGCAATCCGCGAATCAGCAACGCGGCCGCCACGCCGGCCACGACCCCGAGCAGCGCGTAAAGCAGCAGCGTGAAGCCGCTCGCGAGATGGTTATCGAGCGCTCCGAGTTGAGGGGGAACCAGGAAAGCCGCTGCTCCGCCAAGGAACAGCCGTCCCACGAACGTGGCGGTGCCCGTTGCCAGTGCGACGGGCAGAAAAGTCCCCACGCTGATTTCCGGCATCATCAGCTCGGTCGCGAACAGTACGCCGCCGATCGGCGTATTGAACGTCGCGGCAATGCCGGCCCCCGCGCCGCTCGCAACGAGAATGATCCGCTGACTGGCGGGCATCCGCAGCCACTGACCCAGCGTCGAGCCCAGTGCCGAACCGATCTGGATGATCGGACCTTCCCGGCCCACCGCCGCACCGGTGCCGATCGCGATCGCCGATGCGAGCGACTTGACGACCGCCACGACCGGACGGATCACGCCGCCCCCGAAATAGATCGCGTCCATCACTTCTGGCACGCCATGCCCTTTTGCTTCCGGCGCGAAGCGGCTTACCAGCCACGTGACCACGAAGCCGCCTGCTACCGGCACGAGAATCACCCATGCGCCCCACGGCGACGGCGGGGTAAACTGGCTCGCGTCGTAGAGCGGCGAAAGGCGTCCGAGAAACGCCGCATTATGGATAGTGCCGATCAGCATCCTGAACACGACCGCGCCAAAACCGGTCACGATCCCGAGGCAGAACCCCAGCATGCTCATGCGATAGAGGTCGAGCGGCTTCACGACTTCTTGCGCGTTTTCAGGAGGCGCCGAATCTCCTTCCTTGCCGTCGAGCTTCGTGGGGGCCATATCCCGCTTCTCCTCGCATGACAACACCGCGTCATCGTTCGGCGCGGGGGCCTCGATCGGTCCCATGCACGCAATACAAGGTCCACGCAGAAAGAAGCCGAGCGGTCTTGGGGGGATGATCGAACATCGCACCGCCCGCCTGAATCGGTCGGTGCGACCGGGTAGACAGGCCTCGGCAATCATGTCATGCCGTGCCATGCACTATAGTCCTATCAACGCGTGTTCACCAACCTTGACGCTCGTGGCGATACGGAACACCCACCGTTCACCGCATCCAGATCCGGCGCGGGCACGCAATCCATCTGATACGATTTTGCGCTGTCACCCCGTCACGCCGCATTGCCGGTGCGCCTTGCGATAGAGCAACAGGATTTCAGCAAGGCTGCAGAGAATCCGGTTTCAGGCGCCTGGTCCATGTTCCGAACGAGACAGGTAGCAAAGTGAAGCAAACATCACCGCACATCCGGGTCGGCATGCCCAACAAGCAGGATCTCGAAGCCATGTCGGCATTCCGTTACCAGTTACGCAGGTTCCTGCGGTATTCGGAAGAAATTACTCACGCGGAAGGAGTCACGCCTCTGCAATATCAGATGCTCCTTCACGTCAGGGGATTTCCCGAGCGCTCCTGGGCCAGTATCGGCGAACTGGCTGAACGGTTGCAGGCAGCGCCCAACGGCACCGCGGCGCTCGTGTCCCGCTGCGAAGCCGCCGGGCTCGTCGAGCGTCGCCCCGACGCTTCCGACCGGCGACTCGTGCAGGTCCACCTGACGGAAAAAGGCGAGCGGTGCCTGTTGAAGCTCGCGATGCTGCACAAGCGGGAAATCGAGTCATTCGGTTGGGCGCTGGGGCAGTTTCAGGTTCAACAGACACCACTGGTTGGCGGAGCGGCCAAATCGCCAGATTGGTGATCATGCAGCGTCGCCAGGGATGAGCGTCCGTCGACGGCCGGCGCGCCAGCGACGATCTCCGCGTGCCAGCCCTTTAGCCCGTGTACGTACGACCCATTCTCAAGACATCCAGGACCGCTTGGGCTAATGAGTGATTACCCTCGCACGGACGCGCCAGAAGCTTTCAGGCCTGCCTCAATTGGGGCGATCGTACTTGTCATGCCAGGAGCGGCGCCTGTGGCGCGAAGTCCGCTGGATGACATTTTCCGATGGACGCGAGTGGCTCGACGCCCCTCAGCGGCCACCGCTCGCCGCTTCGTGCGCAGCCGCACTGGACGCGCCTTCCGATTCGGCGGCACGTTCGACGGGTGGCCGAAGTGCCTTGCTAAATGCCCTATCGTGCGCTAAAAAATATTTACTTCCTTCGAGTGTCTACTGGCCGTCCGGCCAATGCCATGGACGCCCCCACTCCAGCGAGCACGACTGTCCATGAGTCTTCTTGAGCTCAGAGGCGTTTCCAGGCATTTCGGCGCCATTCAGGCCCTGACCGACGTGACGCTCAGTCTGGAGTCAGGTCAGGTCGTGGGGCTCATGGGCGATAACGGGGCCGGGAAATCGACTTTGGTGAAGGTCGTCGCCGGCAACTTTCCACCTTCGCACGGCGAAATTCTCATCGATGGAAATCCCGTGCATTTCAACAAGCCGGTCGACGCGCGCGCGCGCGGCATCGAAGTCGTCTATCAGGATCTCGCGCTCTGCGACAACCTGACGGCAGCCGCCAACGTTTTCCTTGGCCGCGAACCGCGGGTCGGGTTCGGGCCTATCCGCGTGCTCGATCACGCGACCATGTATCGGCGTGCGGGTGAACTGTTCAAGGCACTGAAGTCCGAGACGCGCCCGCGCGACCTCGTCAGGCAAATGTCGGGGGGACAGCGGCAGGCGGTGGCCATCGCCCGCACACGCCTCTCGGAAGCAAGGCTCGTCCTCATGGACGAGCCGACCGCCTCGATCAGTGTGCGCCAGGTCGTCGAGGTGCTGGATCTCATCAGACGCCTGTCCGAACACGGTATCGCCGTCATCCTCATCAGCCACCGCATGCCTGACGTATTCGCCGTTGCCCATCGGGTGGTTGTCATGCGGCGCGGGCGCAAGGTCGCCGACAAGAAGACCGAAGAGTCCTCCCCGGAAGAAGTGACCGGACTGATCACCGGCGCCATCGCCGCTGCCTGAAACTGCCTCGCATCGGAGCCACCACATTGAACGACGCGCCGCGAAGGCCCCCTACAACCCCGCCATTGCTCGATGATCCACAGTCCGCGAGGACGCATACTCGCTGGTCGGGATTGCTCGCAAGCCAGGTGTTCTGGGTCGTGCTGGCAACGATCGTCGCCTGTATCGCCCTGTCTTTTGCGACCTCGACCTTCGCGACCTCCGAGAATCTTTTCAACGTTACGCGAAACTTCGCCTTCGTCGCCATCGTGGCGCTGGGAATGATGGCGGTGATCGTCACGGGCGGCATCGACATTTCGGTTGGCTCGACGATCGGCATCAGCGGTATCGTGCTCTCGGTCGTCATGAACGCGGGCTACCCGATCTGGGCCGGTATCAGCATGGGACTACTGACCGCCGGGCTGGTCGGCCTCGTCAACGGCTTGCTCATCGCGTATCTCGGCATGCAGCCTTTCGTCGTGACGCTCGCCATGCTGAGCGTCGGCCGCAGCCTCGCACTCGTGATCTCCCGCAGCCGGACCATTTTCGATTTCGGCCCCGACGGGAGCAAGCTCCTCGCGCTCGGCGGCGGCGCGACGCTCGGCGTCGCCAATCCGGTGTGGTTCCTGATCCTGCTTGGGCTGTTGTTCTGGTTCGCGTTCGGCTGGACGCGCTGGGGCCGCTATGTGTTCGCGATCGGCGGCAACCGTCATGCGGCGACTCTCACCGGCGTACCGGTGCGCCGCATCGTTTGTTCCGTCTACATGCTCTGCGGCCTCATGGCGGGCGTCGCGGCGATTCTCGAAGTCGGCTGGCTAGGCGCGGTGACGACAGGCCTCGGCACGGGCGACGAACTGCGCGTGATCGCTGCTACCGTGGTCGGCGGGACCAATCTGATCGGCGGGGTTGGCAGCGCCTTCGGCACGATCGTCGGCGCGGCGCTCATCGAGGTCATCCGCAACAGCCTGATCCTGCTCGGCGTCGACGCGTTCTGGCAGGGCACGGTCGTCGGCAGCTTCATCGTCGTCGCGGTGCTTTTTAACAGGCTCGGTGGCGAGCGGCAAGGAGATTGAAATGTCGTTGGACGCGCCGGCCGCTTCCCGGCCGGTGCCGCGGGAAGCGGGTGCGGCCGGATTAGGCGCGGAACTGCCGCACGCATGGGTTCACAAGACCGCGAGGATCCGCTCCAAGGCCGAGTTCCGATTTCGGGCCTGTCGTTCGATCGTTAAAGACTGTGTAGGCCCACATGGGCACCGTAGAGCCGGCGCCGAACAGGAGGAAGCAATGAAGAAACTGTGGATGTGTCTTGCCGCGGCTGGAGGACTCGCGATGCTGGCGTCCTCTGGCTTCGCGGCCGATAAGACCCTTGCGCTGGTGGTGAAGGGTCTCGACAACCCGTACTTCGACCTCATGCATCAAGGATGCGAACGGGCGAACAAGGAACTCAACAAGCAAGGCTACAACTGCTACTACACCGGTCCCGCGACCGCCGCGGACGAGAGCGCGCAAGTGCAGATCATCGACGATCTGCTGACCAAGGGCGTCGCGAGCATGGCGATCTCGCCCGCGAACGCGCCGGCTGTGGCGGAGGTGCTGCGCCGCCGCGGCGGATCGGTCCCGGTCATCACCGCGGATGCCGATCTGCTGCCGAAGGATGCGTCACTGCGCAAGAGCTATGTCGGCACCGACAACTACGAACTGGGCGCCAAGCTTGGCGAGCAGTTGAAGATGCTGATGCCGAAAGGCGGCAATGTCTGCCTGGTGATGGGCAATCCGGCAGCGGAGAACATCAACCAGCGGGCCCAGGGCGCGCGCGATGTGCTCTCCGGGAAGAAAGGGATCACGAAGCTCGCTGGCGAGAACGGCTGGCATGAGATCAGTGGCTGTCCGCTCTACGTGAACGACGACGCCGCCAAGGCGAACCAGATGATGCAGGACACGCTGACCGCCCACCCTACCGGTCTCGACGCCTTTCTGCTAGCGGGCGGCTGGCCTCTCTTTGCGCCGCAGGCTTTTTCGCAGGTTGTCGCGCCGATAATGGACAAGATCAAGAACGGCAAGTTCGTGATCGTCTCGGCGGATACGCTCGGGCCCGAACTGCAAGCGCTCAAGGAACACAAGGTGAATGTGCTCGTCGGCCAGCGGCCCGAGGAAATGGGCTACCGCGCCGCGATGGTCATGCGTGACCTCGCGGAAGGGAAGTCGGTACCTCCGGTCATTCACACCGGACTCGACGTCTGCACATGGAAGAACGCCGACACTTGCCTGAAGCATTGAAGGCCGGCGGCCCACATCATCACGATAACGCGGGAGCCGGATCGACACCGAGCCGACTCTGCGCTGCCTCAATGCATCGACGACACAATTTGCCTGCTCTTCCTGAAAGAGGCCGGGCGCGGCATTGAACACCAATAGCGCGCCGACAATGCACGCTTCGACACGTTCGCCGTTGATGCGCATCGTTAACCTCGCCTTAAGTTGCCCAGGAGTACGCTGATTACATGAGAAATCCCACGGCTCGAAGCATCACTCTGGTTTGTTCAGTCATCCCAAACATGACTTCGCTAAGCATCAGATAAGCTTCGCATCCTGGACTTCTCTCACGTTCTTCTCATTGCACCGCAGGGTTTTGACGTTGGTCAAATGACCCGGCGTCTCCGCATTGCAGCAACCACCGGCCAGCCCGCCTGAGCGAATCCTGCACGGCGAACACCGAGTCCCAAGAAAATGCATGGACCGAACCTCCTTATGAGCGCCAGTAGCCCATCGTTCGTCTCCTGCAAATCACAGCTTTTGAGCCAAATGTCGCTGGGTCGCGATAACTAAACAGAGCGTCTTGAATAATGCAGCATAATCTTCGCAAAATCTCGTTTGACCTGATCCAGTGTCGGAAACAGGCCTCGACGACCTCAAGCCCTTCGACGAGCGTGGAAAAGTAGCGGTTGCGCAATTCGCCAGTGGCGTGCCGCGATCGCGGCGCGGCTGACAGAATGGCACCGGCCATTTCGTACAGCAGGAGATTGTCTGAGTGACCCATCTCCTCCCGATAAAGTAGGCGTCTAGCATGAGTGAATACTTCACACCTCTGTCATGCATTTGCGCGCCCAAAACGACGTTCGCGCGCCCGATATGATGCGAGTGCGGCATCAAGCGCGGCGTCGTCAAAATCTGGCCAGAATATGTCGGTGAAGTAGAGTTCAGTGTACGCGAGCTGCCATAGCAGGAAGTTGCTGATGCGCTGCTCACCTCCGGTCCGGATCAGCAGATCGGGTTCCGGCGCGTACGCCATCGCCAGATATTGCGCGAAGCTGGCTTCGTCGACCGGCACGGCGTGACCATCGACGGCACTCCGTGCGGGTAGCTCGCTTATAGCGTGAAGGATATCCCAGCGACCGCCGTAATTCGCCGCAATGGTCAGCGTCATACGCGTATTGTGGGCGGTTCTGATTTCCCCTCGCTTCACGAGCGCCCGAAGGTGCGCATCGAACGCCGATAGATCACCAACGACGCGCAAGCGGATGCCATTCTTGTGCAACCGTGCCGTTTCACGCTGTAGCGTCGCCCCGAACAGACGCATCAGGAACGACACTTCGTCCTCCGGCCGGCGCCAGTTCTCCGAACTGAATGCAAACAGCGTCAGGAATTCGACGCCGCGCCGCGCGCAGCCCTCGACGATCGCGCGGACCGCTTCGACACCCTTGACGTGACCGGCCACTCGGGGCAGCCTGCGCTGCGCCGCCCAGCGGCCATTGCCGTCCATAATGATTGCAATGTGCCGCGGCACATCGGTCACGGCCGGTACGCTAACGGTCGAACTTTTATGGATCATGGGAACCGCCGCGAGTCAGGCGGAACACGAAAGTCCCCGAAGGTCATGAAGGTGCCCCTGGACTCTTTTCCTGGTGATCAACTCGACCGCCACCAAATCACGTGGACATCGGCTGGGCCACCGGACGAAATGGACAATCGTATGGTATGCAGACGAAACTGAAAGGATGCTTAAGACGGAGATACTCTCCAGGCTTTGTTCACGTATTGGCAGGTTTAAGGGGGCCCGGCGATGATTTCGTTCATGAAAGCAGCCGCCCAACAGAACGATACCGCCGTCGACAACCCGCTCTCCTATGTTGGCTATCGATTTCCACCCGACGTGATCAGCTACGCGGTGTAGTGGTATACCGTTTCCCGCTAAGAGTCGTTAATACAACCTGGACAGCGCGGCTGGGCCCAGACGCCATATCCTGGCAGGATGACAAGACGAAAAATAAGCAACGAGATCTGGGCGGCGCTGGAGCCGCCAGGCGATGCGACAGCTGCGTGAGCCACTCACGCCTTTCCCTGTGATAAGTATCGCGGTTGTAGACGCCGATGATTCCGGGCTGTACGTGGCCGAGGACTGCCTCGGCAATATCGTTGGGACATCCCAGCGTTGCAAGAAGCGTCCGAGTTGCGCGTCGAAGGTCGTGGGCGGACCAATGCGTGACGGGCAAGCGCGGGGGGTGTCCGGAATTTTGTGTAAACGGGTTGAGGCTTAACCCGGCACCAGCCGCTCTTCGAACTGGATCGTGAAGCGGTTCAGTGCGGCCTTCCAGTCGCGGATCGGCATCGTCCACTTCTTGCTGATGTTGTTCAGGAAGACGACCAGCATCAAGCGCGTAATGCCAGGCGCTACCCAGTTCCATGCGAAGGCGCGAGGCGAGCACCGGCGTCGACCGGTACGACTCGAGGAAATCGAAAGCCTGGGCGCGTGTGACGGCTGTGACGCGCATATCCCCTATAGGCCCCAGCTTCGCCTTGAATATACGTGCGACCTCGACCGCTCCCTTTGTCTTCCGATTTACTTCTACATACCCTTCCAGATAGTCGCGGCACCGCTGTCTGACGGTGTAATCGCCTGGGTGCGCAGCCGCTGATTCCCGTTCTCCGCAGTGTCGAAGGTTCGGCTCCGGAATCGCGTTCGACGCGCTTCGTTTGCCACGCAGCGATCGCTGCAGCAAATGAGGTCGACGGCCACTCACGAGCTTCACCTGTCGCATGCGACCGTCGATCGGCGACTTATAGCGATACGTCCATGACTTGCGGCTCGTTGAAGCCTGGTAGGCGTAGGCCTGGAAATCCCTCAAACGTCATGTGCCTTGCCGCTCGGCAGCTTGGCCACGGCACGTGCATCAAAGCGCATTCTTCCCTCGGCGCAGGTTTTCTGCATAACGGCACAAAAACCTATGCCAGCATCACAAGTTTGGGTAAGCGGAGACACGCGTCGACACACCAACCGACGGGCCTGAAGCGTTAATATTTTTCTTAAAATTCAGTTACTTGCCGTATATCCTGGGAAGGCTTTGGGCTTACCGAGACAAGCCTGAAAACATGGCTACTCATTCTCGTCGAAGTAATGCCCGAACTTCAGCTGCTTCGTGCGGATATACCGCTCGTTTTCCTCGCGCATCGGAATCGCGAGCGCGACACGCTCGCACACCGGAATGCCGTGCTTCGACAGCGTGTCGAACTTTTCGGGATTGTTACTCATCAGCCGCACCGACGTGACCTTCAGCGTGCGCAGGATGCCCGCGGCCGAATCGTATTCGCGTGAATCGTCGGGCAGGCCGAGATCGAGGTTGGCTTCGACGGTATCGCGCCCCTGCTCCTGCAGCGCATACGCGCGGATCTTGTTGGACAGACCGATGCCGCGTCCTTCGTGGCCGCGCAGATACAGCAGTACGCCGCAACCCTCTGCCGCGATATAGCGCAGCGCGAGATCGAGCTGCTCGCCGCAGTCGCAGCGATAGGAGCCGAGCACGTCGCCCGTCAGACATTCCGAATGCAGGCGCGTCAGCACCGACGACTGGTTGGCGACATCGCCCATCACGAGCGCGAGATGTTCGGCGCCGCTGTCGACCACGCGAAACACATAGGAAGTGAACGTGCCGTAGCGCGTGGGCAGCGTGGCGGTGGCGTCGAGCACGACGCATTCGCCGGTGACGGCGCCGTCCGCTGCGGGCGATGGATCCTGAGACGTGAGCATGGCGTTGAACAATGGTGCTGGCATGAACCCGGTCGAGCCGGGGATAAGGTGTGGACTGCGAGTTTACCGCTAATCCGCATGCAGCACGTGGATGCCCCTTCGCTTGCACGGGACGCTGCCCCGCGACAAGCCGCACCCGGCACACGCGCATCACGCGAAACACGAGCCCGAGACCCGAAACAAGCCCGCGCGGACCGCGTCAATCCAGCGCGCATCGTCCGGCGCGCCCGAGGTATTCCCGGTGTACCGCGGGCGCACGTCGCGCCTATACTGGTATCGCCTGTCCCTCACGACAGTGCGCCACTTCGGCGTGCTGCATTGCGAAACGGAGCCGCTCCATGACAAGCGTTGCACAGCTTCTTAAAACGAAACCGAACCCCTCCGACGTCTACACGATCGGCGCCGACGATTCCGTCTACGAGGCGATCCGGTTGATGGCCGAGAAAAGCATCGGCGCGCTGGTGGTGACGGACGGCGACAGCATCGCCGGCATCATCACGGAGCGCGACTACGCGCGCAAGATCGTGCTGATGGACCGGTCGTCGAAGGCGACGCCGGTGCGCGACATCATGAGCAAGGCGGTGCGCTTCGTTCGTCCGGACCAGACGACCGAAGACTGCATGGCGCTGATGACCGAGCGGCGCATGCGTCACCTGCCTGTCATCGACAACGAGAGGCTGGTCGGCATGGTGTCGATTGGCGACCTCGTGAAGGACATCATCGCGGAACAGCAGTTCACGATTCAGCAACTCGAGTTCTATATTCACGGCGAACGGCTCTGACAGGCAGCACGGTTTTCGCTGAGCGACACCGCATCGATCATCCGCGCGGGACCAGACGCAAAAAAAGCCCAAACCTCTAAGAGCTTGGGCCAAGCTACCTTGCGGCAGCGGAGGTTCCTTCGGAAAGAGGAACGCTACGCGCGCGGATCACACGCTCTCGGGCGCATGAGTGCGGCGCGCTCGTTTGAAACAGTACCGGGTATGAAACGCTGTGTGCGCCGTCAAACGACGCGCACACAGATTCTGCTGCCTGCTTAGTTACCGAAATTAGTTACCGAAATTAGTTACCGAAATTAGTTACCGAAATAGACGCTCTTCGGGCCGCTCATCGGCTGCTTCATGCCGCCCGCCTGGGTCGATCCGCTCATCGGCGCGCCGTAACCGCTGGTATCAGCGCTCGGCTGGGTTTGCGCGACGGTCGGATTTTGCGCCTGCACGCGCTGCTCGGCGGCCTGGATGTCGGCCGGATATTTCGGGTCGCTCGAGGTCGCCGGGTTGTAGCCCGCGTGCTCCAGCTGGATCAGTTCGCTGCGGACTTCCGCGCGGGTGACCGGCTGCTGGCTCGACTGCGCGAACGATACGACTGGCGCGGCGACAAGGGCCGCAATGGCAACTGCCTTGATCAGCGATTTCATGGTGACTTCCCTCCAATGTGGTTTTATCTGCATCGCCGACACCTCGGTGTCCAGCGAATGACTTGAGTCTAGTCACCGCACTGCCAAGGGAAAACCCTTAATTTCGAGATAGAAAATTGCTCAGTTCGCAACGATCTCGGAAAATATCGTGGAACCGCCTCCGTTAGCATGATCTTCGGGGTAACAATTGCCCGGATCGTCACCTTTGCGTCTGATGTTTCCGAAATACGTCTGATCGAAGAAAAAATTCGCCCGCACGCACGCCGAAACGTCTGAATCGATGTACGCGCGTAGCTGCGACGTCATGCGCCCGAATGCGGAATCGTCAGTAGCTTGCGCGGGCCGCTGACGAACGCGCTGCCCGGCTCGAAAAATCGCAACGGACGGTGCATCTCGCGCGACAGGCCGATGCGCGTCGTCACGCCGATCGGCGCGTCGCCAGTCTCGATCACGCCGATCCATAGCCCCCGCCCCGTACACAAATCGCGGCCGTCGAGCGCCTGGCCGATGCCGAACGCCACCGTCAGCCGGCCGGGTCCGCGCGCGAGATCGCGCAGCGGCACGCCGGGACGGCGCGCTTCCATCAGCGCGAGTCCTTCGAGCGGTTCGATCGCGCGCAGCAGGATGCCGGCGCCGACCTCCTCCGCTTCGGACGACATGTTGAGCATGTAAGACACGCCGTAGGTGAGCCGCACATAAGCATGACCGCGCGCGAGGAACATCGACCCGTTGTACGGACGACGTCCGATGAACGCATGGCTCGTCGAGTCGCCGAGCGGATACGCCTCGGTCTCGACGATGCGTCCGCTCAGGCGTCCTTCGGGCAGATCGTGCACGAGATATTTGCCGACCATGAAGCGCGCGAGTTCCACGGTATCGATCGGCAGATCCTCGCGGCGCAACGGTCGGATCGGAAGAGCTTCGTTTCGCATGCGCTGGGTGTCCTTGAGTCGGTGCTGAAATCGGTGCTGAAACCTACGGCCTCGCGACAAGCGCGCAGTCGCCCCACTCCCACGTCATCGACCGGTTACGCTCGACAAATTCGTTGTACCGAAGCCTCATTTTCTGCGCCATGGAAGTCAACATGGCACCAATTGTTGTATTGTGTTCATCCGGCCGGTCACACGGCCGTTTGCATGTTTCGGCGCGCGCTTCGCGGCTCGCTGAAACTGCGTGTCGGCTGAAAGCGTTCGCAGACTGCTGTACCTGTTCCATTGGCATTGAATCCCGCCGTACCCGCTGGTGTAAAAAAATCGACCCCATCCGGGGATCGACGTTCTACGACAACAGGAGATGGTTGAATGAAAGCATTCTCGGCAATCAAGATGATCGGCGGCGCACTGGTCGTTCTCGCTTCCCTCAACGCGTACGCGCAAAGCAGCGAGGCGGCCGCGACCGCAGCGCCGGCGGCAATGGCACCGACCGCCAAGCAGACTCGCGCGGCTAATCGCGCGCTGCAGAAGAAGGTCCGCGCGACGCTCGCACGTACGAAGGGCCTGACCGTCGGCAACATCACCGTGCGCGCACGCGAAGGCGCCGTCACGCTGGAAGGCTCGGTGCCGGAACAGGCTCAGATCGAACTCGCGACGAACGCCGCTCAAGGCGTGGCAGGCGTGACGTCGGTGAAGAGCGCACTGTCGATCCGCGCGATGGGCCAGTAATCCGGTCGAACGGCCGAAGAAGTTGCGGTAACAGCAGCAAGCTGGCGTCGACGGCGGAAAGCTCCGCCGCGACGCCAATTCCCCCTCCGATGCAGCGCTCGACATCATTGCCTCACGGTGCGGCCATCGCACCATCCGACGCGGCGATTCCCCGCGCCCCCGAAACCGCGATATTTTCAATGCGCTACGCGCGTCGCGATGACGACCCGACCGCGTGGCGACGGCTTCTCGTAACGAGTTATCCCCGATAATTTAATAGCTTAACGTCACTTGTTAAGATATTACTTCAAGTTCACACACGCACCGAAAGGAAGGCCGCATGACTTCGTCCGCGACCGTCTTGCCTCGTTGGACCCTCGTCGCGCCGATCGTTAGCTGGATCGTGCTCGCCGCCGCCTACGCGATGCCGGGCAACACGCTGCTGCTCGCACTGGCCGGCATGTCGCTATGCGCGGCCGTGTTTGCCGCCGTGCATCATGCCGAAGTGGTCGCGCATCGCGTCGGCGAGCCGTTTGGCACGCTGGTGCTCGCGGTCGCCGTCACGGTGATCGAGGTGGCGCTGATCGTCTCGGTGATGCTGACGTCCGGTCCCGAGAAAGCCGGCCTCGCGCGCGATACGGTATTCGCGGCCGTGATGATCGTCTGCAACGGGCTCGTCGGGCTGTGTCTGCTGGTGGGCGGCATCCGCCATCTGGAACAGGACTTCCAGAGCCGCGGCGCGGCGGCCGCGCTGGCGGTGCTCGCATCGCTGTCGGTACTGACGCTCGTGATGCCGAATTTCACGACCACCAGCCCCGGGCCTGTCCTGTCGCCGTCGCAGCTCGCGTTTGCCGGCGTGTCGTCGCTGGTGCTGTACTGCGTGTTCGTGTTCGTGCAGACGGTGCGCCATCGCGACTACTTCCTCGCCGGCGTGCCCGACGAAGACGTCCATGCCGAGCCGCCCGGCGCGCGCCTCGCCGCCATCAGCGGCGTGCTGCTGCTCGTGAGCCTCGTCGCGGTCGTGCTGCTCGCGAAAGTGCTGTCGCCGGTGGTCGAGTCCGCGGTGCTGAGCGCGGGCGCGCCGCCGGCGGTGGTCGGCATCGTGATTGCGTCGCTGGTGCTGTTGCCGGAAGGACTCGCGGCGCTGCGCGCGGCGCGCGCCGACCGTCTGCAGACCAGCCTGAACCTCGCGCTCGGCTCATCACTGGCGAGTATCGGCCTGACCATTCCCACCGTCGCCGGCGTGTTCCTGTACATCGGTCAGCCCATCGTGCTCGGCATCGATGGCAAGGACATGGTGCTGCTCGCGCTCACGCTGGTGGTCGCGACGCTGACGCTCAGCACCGGGCGCACGACGATTCTGCAAGGCGCCGTGCATCTGTCGCTGTTCGCGGCTTATCTGTTTCTGTCGTTCGCGCCGTGACGCGATGCCTTATCCGGCACGGGCGGACGGCAACCTCACTCTTCCCAATGCTCGGCGATCCAGTCGCGGAACAGATTCAGCTTCTGCTGTTGCGCGACTGAGTCCGGATACACGAAGTAATAGCGCCAGCCGGTCTTCAGCACGGTATCGAACGGCCGCACGAGGCGCCGGGCGGCGACGTCCTCGTCGATTAGCGCGAGGTCGCTGATCGCGACACCGAAACCCTGCGCGGCGGCGTTGGTCGCCATGTCGAGCGTATCGAAGCTCGGGCCGAGCTCCGCGTCGATCGTCGCGGCGCCCGCCGAATCGGCTTCCGCGACTTTCGCGAGCCACATCTTCCAGTCGCGGTGATCGCGCGTCGGATGCAGCAGCGTGTGGCGCCCGAGATCGGCGACCTGCGCGAGCGGCTTGTCCTTCAGCAGCTCGGGCGTGCAGACCGGCGTCAGACGCTCCTCGAACAGCGACACCGCCTGCACGTCCGCACCGGGCGACGAACCATAGATGATCGCCGCGTCGAACGGCTCGCTCTGGAAATCGACGTCGTGCTGCCAGGTGGTCGTGATCTGCACGTGCAGATCGGGATAGTCGGACTGGAAGCGCATGATCTTCGGCAGCATCCAGCGCATCACGCAGGTCGGCACCTTGAGCGCGAGATCGGTGCGCTGCCTCGTCAAGCGCAGCGACATTTCCTCGATCCGCGCGAAGCTCTCCTTGACCGCCGGCAGCAGCATTTCGCCCTCGGCGGTCAGCGTCAGCCCCTTTGCGTGACGCTTGAACAGCGGAAACTTGTAGTACTCCTCGAGCGCGATGATCTGCCGGCTGACCGCGCCTTGCGTCAGGCACAGATGATCGGCGGCACGCGTGAAGCTGCGATGGCGCGCGACGGTTTCGAAAATCTGCAGCGCGTTGAGCGGCGGTAGGCGTCGCATCGGATGTCCAGGATCAGAAAAAATCATTGCGTGGCTGCGGCAGCGCCCCTCGCCGCCCTGCCCGTCAAGCCCACAGCATACGCGATCGGCTATGCGCGCACGAGTGGGCGCGCAGGCAAACCCGCATGCGTTCGACTCATGGCATGCGTGAAAAACGCCCGTACCGAGGAATGTCGCACCGGCGCGGTGCAAAGAAGCCTTCAGCAATCGCACCAGAACCGAGCTTTCCTCATACCTCGACGCACGCTGGGATTCCTCGGGCAGATCTGGACGTTAACCCGCATAAGCCATCGCCCGTAGCTTCCCGGGGCGTCGCCAAATCGCTCGCCACCGCGTTCGCTGGCGGCGAGCCATGAGCGTACGTCATGCGATCCATGCGCATATTTCGATTGTTGCGTGATTTTGGCAAACCTACAGTGCATCCACGCACGGTAGATCCGGCAGCGGTCACGGCGAATCATGGGCAACGGGCGTTCAACACAGGAGACCGCCATGCAGCAGATCAAACGGGGTAGAAGGCAGGCCATCAAGACGATCGGTACGGCGCTCGCGGCATCCGCGCTGCCGATGCCGTTCCTCAATCTGCGCGCACAGGATCACAACTTCAGCGGCAAGACGCTGCGCATCCTGACGTGGTCGGACGATACCGGCACGGCCGCGCTGCGCAACATCGCCGCGACCTTCACGGCGAAGACCGGCGCGAAGGTCATCGCCGATCGCGCCGACGGCACCTCCGGCATGGTCGCCAAAGTCAAGGCAGCGGGCGAGCGCCCCACCTATGACGTGATCACGCTCGCCGGCGTCGGCGCCTCCGGCCTCGCCGACGCGGGCCTGCTGATGAAGCCCGACCTCGACCGCCTGCCGAACCTGAAAGAAGTCGCGCCGCCATACCGCACCGGCGCGAACGGCTTCGGCGTCGGCTATCTGCTGTGGTCCGACGGCCTCATCTACAACACCGCGACGGTCAAGACGCCGCCTTCGTCGTACGAGGCGCTGTGGGACCCGAAATACGCCGGCCGCGTATTCCTGCCGCCGCCCGAGTGGGCCGAAGCGGTCGATCTCGCGATCATCGCCGCGAAGATGAACGGCGGCTCGCAGCAGAACATCGAGCCCGGCTTCAAGAAGCTCGCGCAGCTCAAAGACCGCGTGATGACGCTCGGCGAGAACCCGAACCAGGTGGCCGACCTGTTCCGCACGGGCTCGCTCGACATCGGCGGCATCTACTCGCCCGCGTTTTTCCCGGATCAGATCCGCAAGCCCGAATACAAGATGGGCGTGACCTACGGCATGAAGGAAGGCTTCGCGACGCAACTGATGTTCACGGTGATTCCGAAAGCGCATCCGGGCGATACCGACCTGATCCACGCGTTCATCAATCACTCGCTCGATGCCGGCGTGCAAGGCCGCATGGCGGCCGATGTGCTGAACGGCCCGGTCAACTCGAAAGCGATGATTCCGGCCGAGAGCCGCGCGTTCGTGCCGAGCCCGCAGCAGATCGCCGAGAAAGCCGTGCTGCATGACGACAAGGCGCTCGCCGCCGTGCAGCCGGCATGGATCAAGCGCTACACCGAAATCTTCTCGGCGTAACCACGATGCTCGCGCGCTTCCCGCGGCGTGCCGCGATGATGCCGGACGAAGCCGCGCCGGGCCCAGCGCCCGGCGGCGGCGCCTCCGCTTCCGCAGTTGTTGCGACGGCCGTGACCGACCGCGCTGCTGGCGCAACGACGCTCGCGAAAGCGCGCCCGTGGCTGCTACTTGCGCCGATCCTGCTGTTTCTGGCGATACTCGGCGCGGCCGCACTGGTCGTGCTGCGCATGAGCTTCGGCACGTCCGGCAATGAATGGCGCAGCTTCACGCTGCAGAACTACGCGGACCTGCTCGACGGCTACTTCCTGAAATCGTTGTGGCTGACGCTGCGGCTCGCGTTCCAGAGCATGCTGTGCGCGGTCGTGCTCGCGATTCCGGTCGCGCTCGCGATGGCGCGCACGACATCGCGGCTCGCGCGCCGGCTGCTGCTCGCGGGTGTGCTGCTGCCGCTGCTCGTCAATCTGCTGCTGCAAGGCTATGGCTGGCTCGTGATCCTCGGCCCGGCGGGTCTGCTCAATCACGCGCTGCTCGCGAGCGGACTCGTCGAGCGTCCGGTGATGTGGCTGTATCGCGAGCATGGCGTGCTGCTGGGGCTGATCCAGACCGCGTTTCCGCTCGCCGTGCTGCCGCTGTCCAGCGCGATGCGCGCGGTGTCGATCTCGTACGAGGAAGCCGCCGCGACGCTCGGCGCGACGCGCTGGCAAACGCTGCGTCACGTGCTGCTGCCGCTCGCGATGCCGGGCCTCGTGTCGGGCGCGCTGCTGGTGTTCGCGTACAACGCGAGCGCGTTCGCGGTGCCGCTGCTGCTCGGCGGCCGGCGTGTGCCGATGCTCGCGGTGCTGGTGCACGATCAGGTCGCGCCGCTCTTGAACTGGCCGGCCGCCTCCGCTTCCGGCGTAGTGCTGATGATCGCGACGCTCGCTGTGATGGCGCTGTCGCAACGGCTCGTGCGCCGCACCCAACGTCTGACCGGGGAGCCTCACGCATGAGCACGCCGCTGCCGACCTCGCGCCTGCCTCGCACCGAACCTCGTTCGCCGCGCTTCCCGCGCTTCCCGCGCCTGCCGCAGACGATGCCCGGCCAGCTCGGCCGCGCGACCGCACTCGTCGCGGGCGTGGTGCTGTTTCTCGCCGCGCTGCCGATCCTGACGATGATCGCGATGTCGTTCAGCGCGGCCGACACGCTCGAATTCCCGCCTCACGCGTACAGCCTGCACTGGTACCGCGCGGCGTGGCACAGCTTCGTGTCACCGGACGCGACCGATACGCTGTCGATGGGCGCCGCGCTGAGCACGAGTCTCGTCGTCGCGCTATCGACGATGCTGATCGCGACGCTGGTCTCCATGCCCGCCGCGTACGCGCTGTCGCGCTACCGTTTTCACGGCAAGCCGGTGGTCGAGCAACTGGTCGCGCTGCCGCTCGTCTATCCGCTCGTGATGCTCGGCCTGTCGCTGCTGCTGGTGTTCAACGTGCTGCCGGTCGAGCTTGGCGTCGGCCGGCTGATCATCGCGCATGTGATCCTGGCGCTGCCGTTCACGGTGAAGAACTGCGCGGCGTCGGTCGCGTCGATCGGCCCCGAGTTCGAGGAAGCCGCGCTCGTGATGGGCGCGAGCCCCGGCCGCGCACTCATCGACGTGGTGCTGCCGCTGATGCGCCCCGGCATTCTCGCCGGCATGCTGTTCGCCTTCATCGTGTCGTTCAACGAGTTCACGGTGACGTTCTTCCTGTACAGCATCGACACGATGACGCTGCCGGTATGGCTCTATAGCCGCACGGTGTCGTCGCTCGATCCGACCGTGTTCTGTTTCGCGGTGGTCATCGTCGCGATCGACTTCGCCCTGATCTGGCTGCTCGAAAAGCTGATCGGCGACGAAGGCGTCGCGCTGTGAACCCGCCACCTTGCTGGAGCCTCCGATGACCCCTCTGACCTTGCAGGCCGTCACGCGGCGCTTCGGCGCCGTGCATGCCGTCGACGACGTCGACCTGAGCGTGCCCGACGGCAAGCTCGTGTGCTTTCTCGGCCCGTCCGGCTGCGGCAAGACCACGCTGCTGCGGATGATCGCAGGCCTCGAAACGCCGACCGAGGGCAGCATCCATTTCGCCGGCCGCGACATCACGCGACTGCCGGCCAATCGGCGCGACTTCGGCATGGTGTTCCAGTCGCTCGCGCTGTTTCCGCATATGACGGTCGCGCAGAACGTCGCGTATCCGCTGAAGCTGCGCAAGGTCGCGAAAGAACGGCAAACGCGCCGCGTCGCCGAACTGCTCGAGCTGATCCAGCTGCCGCACATGGCGAACCGGCCGGTCACGCAACTGTCGGGCGGTCAGCGCCAACGCGTCGCGATCGCGCGCGCGATCGCTTCGGAGCCGCAACTGCTGCTGCTCGACGAACCGCTGTCCGCGCTCGACGCGAAGCTGCGCGAAGCGATGCAGGTCGAAATCCGCCTGCTGCAGCAACGCCTCGGCATCACGACGATCATGGTCACGCACGACCAGCGCGAAGCGATGACGATGGCCGACGAGATCGTCGTGATGGAGAAAGGCCGCATCGCGCAGGTCGGCAAGCCGCTCGACATCTACCGCGATCCGGTCAGCGAGTTCGTCGCCGACTTCATCGGGCTCGGCAACATTCTGCCGGTGCGGTACGACGGCGCGGGCGTCGTGAGCCTGCCGGGCGGACGGCGCATCGCGGTGACGCCGCACCCGGGCGCGCCGCTCGCCGATGCGCGGCAGCCGGGTGCGGCCGGCGACGCGATCCGCCTGCTGATTCGCCCCGAGGACATCTGCGTGAAGGCGGCCACGGAAGCACCGAACCCGAACCGGCTGCCTGGTACCGTCACGTTCATTCGCGACGTCGGCGCCTCGCTCGAAGCGACGATCGATTGCGTGGGCTTCACGCTGACCGCCGCAACCACGCCGCGCGAAACGCCCGGGCTCGCGCTCGGCATGCCGGTGCTCGCCGAGCTGCCGCCGCACGCGTGCAAGCTGATCGCCGCGCGCGCCGCCTGATACCCGAACCCATCACACGGCCTTGCTTGAATAACTACCGTATTACGACAGAGGAACCCATCATGAACCAGCGCCCCGCTCTCCAATCGACCCGCCGCGTGTTCGCGACGCTCGCCGCGACGCTCGCGATGACCGCGCTCGGCGCGCTGTGCGCACTGCCGTCGGCCGCGCATGCCGACGCGCTCGACGACATCGCGAAGTCGGGCACCGTGCGCATCGGCGTATTCGAGGACTATCCGCCGTTCGGCTCGATCGGTCCGGACATGAAACCGGTCGGCTACGACATCGACGTCGCCAATCTGATCGGCAAGGCGCTCAACGCGAAGGTCGAACTGGTGCCGGTCACCGGCGACAACCGCATGGCCTTTCTCGCCGACCACAAGGCCGACATGTTGCTGTCGGTCGGCCAGACGCCCGAGCGCGAAAAAGTGATCGACTTCTCGCAACCCTACGCGCCGTACTACCTCGCGGTGTTCGGCCCGAAGTCGCTGCCGGTGAAGACCGCCGCCGACCTCGGCGGCAAGTCGATCTCGGTCGCGCGCGGCACGCTCGAAGACCTGAGCGTGACGAAGATCGCCCCGCCGTCGGCGAACATCAAACGTTTCGACGATCCGAACGGCGCTATTTCGGCGTTTCTTTCTGGTCAGGTACAGTTGATGGTGGTCGGCAACGACGTCGGCGCGACGATTCTCGCGCGGCATCCGGCGAACGATCCGGAGCAGAAGTTCGCGCTGTTCAGCTCGCCCGATCACGTCGGTCTGAACAAGAACGAGCCGCGCCTGAAGGCGAAGGTCGACGAAACGATTGCCAAGGCCCGCAAGGACGGCACGATGAACGCGATTTCGCAGAAGTGGCTGCGCGCGCCGCTGCCGGCCGATTTTTGAAACCTGTGGCGTGGCGCCGTGAAGGCCGCGCCGCGATCTGATCCTACGATGGGCACGAGGCCATGACTTACGCGTTCGATTTCAGCGGCTTCGGCCTCTATGCGGGGATGCTCGCGCGCGGCGCCGCCGTGACGCTCGGCCTCACGGCCGTGTCGACCCTGGCGGGCGGGATGGTGGGGATCGCCGGCGCGAGCATCGCGGCGGCCGGGCCGAAGTGGGCGCGCTGGCTGGTCGCGAGCTACGTCGAGCTGATCCGCAACACGCCGTTTCTGGTGCAGTTGTTCTTCGTGTTTTTCGGCCTGCCGAGCCTCGGCATTCATATCGACGAGATACAGGCCGCGATTCTTGCGATGACCGTCAATCTCGGCGCGTACGCGATCGAGATCGTGCGCGCCGGCATCGATTCGATTTCGCGCGGCCAGGTGCAGGCCGCCCAGGCGCTCGGCCTGCATGGGCGCCAGGTGTTCCGCTACGTCGTGCTGCCGCAGGCGCTCGCCAACGTGTTTCCCGCGCTGCTCGGCCAGGTGCTGATCGTGATGCTCGGCTCGGCCGTCGTGTCGCAGATCTCGGTGCCCGACCTGACCTATGCGGCGAACTTCATCCAGTCTCGCAACTTCCGCTCGTTCGAGAGCTACGTGATCATCACGGCTGCCTATCTGCTGATGTCGATCGTGTTGCGGCAGCTGTTGAACCGCTTCGGCCGCGGGCTGTTCGCGGGCCGCGCGGCGCGAGGTAACAACCGCAGTAGTAGCGGCAACGACGGCTTGCCGCGCAACTGGCGCAGTCGCCTGATGTGGCGCGGCGCGCGCACCCTGCCGACGGAGCGCTGATCATGGTCGAATTCACGCTGTGGGACATCGCCCGCAACCTGCTGCTCGCCGCGCGCTGGACCGTGCTGCTGTCGCTGATCGCGTTCGTCGGCGGCGGGATCGTCGGGCTCGTGCTGCTCGCGATGCGCGTGTCGCCGATCGCGTGGCTGCGCCGCATCGTCGTGCTGTACGTCGAGGTGTTTCAGGGCACGCCGCTCTTGATGCAGCTTTTTCTCGCCTTCTTCGGCTTGCCGCTCATCGGCATCGACGTGTCGCCGTGGGCCGCCGCGACCGTCACGCTGACGCTCTATACGAGCGCGTATCTGGTCGACATCTGGCGCGGCTGCGTCGAAGCGGTGCCGCGCGGTCAGTGGGCCGCGGGTGCGAGCCTCGGCATGACGTTCGGCCAGCAGTTGCGCTACATCGTGTGGCCGCAGGCGCTGAAGATCGCGGTCGCGCCGAGTGTCGGTTTTCTCGTGCAGGTGGTCAAGAGCACCGCGCTCGCGTCGATCATCGGCTTCGCCGAACTGACGAAGACCGGCACGATGATCACGAATGCCGCGTTCCGGCCGTTTCCGATCTACGGCATGGTCGCGATGATCTACTTCGCGATGTGTTTTCCGCTGACCTGGTATGCTCGCGTGCTCGAAAAGCGGCAGAAGGTGGGACAGCATCGGTGAGGTGATTCGCGCTCTGTAGTTCAAGTCACGGATACGTGCTGCCGGGAAGCAATCTTGATGCGCGAGACGAACCACGCCGCGAGCACGAACCACCCTGCTGCGACGACGAACGCGACGACATAGGCGGGTCCGGCACCGGCAAACGCCTTGACCCATGACAGCATCCACCCGGTCGCGGCAGGGCCGAGGATCTGCGGTAGCACCATCGACACTTGCCAGATGCCCATGTCCTTGCCGCTGGACGCATCGTCGGGCAACACTTGCAGCGCGAGTGCCCAGTCGACGGCTTGATAGGTTCCGTAAGCGGCGCAGAAAACCAGCCCGACTGTGATCACCAGCAACAGGTTTGGATGCAACGCCAGCAGGACAAAGCCAATCGCAGCTCCGGCCATGATCCAGCTGGTCAGGCGGACAACGGGAACGACGCCGTGCCGGTCGGCGAGCCGTGCGCCCAGCAGGCTGGCCGGGATCGCTAGCACCACGCCGACGCCAAGCAGCCCATTCAGGAGACTGGTCGGATGACGAATGCCGATCACGTCCTGCAGGTAGTACAACATGAAGGCGAAGATCGACCAGATTCCCATGTTGCCGAACAGACGGGTTACCAGCACCCAGTAAAAGTTTCGGTGCAGGCGTGGGTCGAGATAGAACGAGCGCATGAACGTGACGAGCTCGAACCGTTCTCGGGATCTGACAGGTGTCGGCTCGCGCGAGCCGCGAATCGTCAGCCAAAGGCAGAGCAACATGATCGCAATGAACGCGGCAACCGTAGGATACAGGTGGCCCGGAGAATAGAGGGCAACGAGCACCACGTTGCCAGTGATCGTGCCGAGCACGGTCATCACGTTGAGCCACGCGCTCGCGCGGTTGGTTTCCTGTTTTGGCACGACATCGGGCACCAGCCCGGCGTACGGCCCCGCCGCCCAGTTCCACCAGAACTGGAGATGCAGGAACGCGAGTGTATACATCCCCACGCTGCCCCCGCCGTTGAATGAAGCAAGCCATACCAGTGCAACCGCAATGCCGAACACGCCGGTGACGAGAAACGGTCGCCGACGTCCATGTTTTGCAGAGCAGCGATCCGAAAGCGCGCCGGCCAGTGGCGCCACGATCATCGCAATGAATGCGCCGGACGCAATGACGGAGCCGGCCACGCCTTCCTTCAACGCGGTATCGCGTCCGAGCATCTCGGCGACCTGTGCCGGCACGAGCACCGGAACGACCGTCATCCATTGGGTAAAGAGCGCAAACCACAGCGACGCGATCTGTATGTGACTGAGCGTCGACAGGCGAGAAGCCGACGGAGTGACCGACACGTTTCGGGCTTGACTGGATAGGGTCATGTCGGAAGTCCATGAGCTTCGCGCAGAGACTTCGACGCCGCACGGCGGACGAAGGTCGTGGCCAATTCCGAGAGCCGTTCGAACACGACGGGGACTCCCATAGGACCAATGCGCCTGTATCGGTCGTGGTGCAAATGTCGGCATTGGCCGACGGCGAGTCCATCGACGAAGGCACGGTGTGGCCGCCCCACTATGATAGCTGCCGTCGGTTGGCCCACAACCTGAAACGGCGCGAGGTCGGCAAGCGCGCTTCTGCGCCGCACTTAGCGACCGATCAACGCCCCGCCTGCGTCGACTGCCGCAACTTCGCCACCTCCGCCGCACCGACCGCCGGCGCGCCGTTGTTCCAGCCAGCCCGCACGAAGCTCAGCACATCGGCGATCTGCTGATCGTCGAGCACCGCGGCGAAGCCGGGCATCGGAAACGGCGACGGCACGCCGTCGATCACGAGATCGCCGGTGCCGTTCAACGTGACGTTGATCAGCGACGACGCGTCCTTCGCGAGCACGTTCGGATTGCCGGCGAGAGGCGCGAGCATCGGCGCGAAGCCGTGCCCGTCGACGCCGTGGCAATGCATGCAATACGCCGTATAGACGCGTGCGCCGGCATCGTTCGCGGGGCGATCGAGCGACACCTTCGTCGCCTGCGGATCGTACGTATAGGCCGCCGCGCCGGTGCCGCCGACCGGCGGCAGCGACTTCAGATACGTCGAGACTGCCGCGACGTCCTGATCGCTCATCGCTTGCGTGCTGTTGTTGATCACGCTCGTCATCGCGCCGAACGCCGATGCATGGCGATTCGCGCCGGTCTTCAGGAACGTGCGCAGATCCTCGTCGCTCCAGCGGCCGAGCCCGGTGTTGTGCTCGCCCGTGAGGTTCGACGCGAACCAGCCGTCGAGCAGCGCGCCGCTCAGGAATGCGCTGCCGCTTTCGTCGAGCGCACTTTCCTGGAACGCAACACCGCGCGGCGTGTGACACGACCCGCAATGTCCGAGCCCTTGCACCAGATACGCGCCGCGATTCCACGCGACGTCCTTGCCCGGCTTGTCGCGATACGCACCCTTCTCGAGAAACGCCATGTTCCAGAACATCAGCGGCCAGCGCATGTTCAACGGCCACTTGATGTCGGACTCGCGATTCGCCTGCTGCACTGGCGCGACGCCGTGCATGAAGAACGCGTACAGCGCCTTCACGTCGTCGTCGTCGACCTTCGCGTAGGACGGATACGGCATCGCCGGATACAGGTTGTGGCCGTCTTTCGCGACGCCCTCACGCAGCGCCCGCGCGAAGTCGGCTTCCGTGTAACCGCCGATGCCGGTCCGTGCGTCGGGCGTGATATTGGTCACGTAGATGCGGCCCATCGGCGTGTTCATCGGCAGGCCGCCGGCGAACGGCTTGCCTTTCGGCGCGGTGTGGCAAGCGGCGCAATCGCCGAGTTGAGCGAGGTAAGCGCCGCGTTGCACGAGCGTTTGATCGGCTGCGCCGGTGGCTGACGCAGTTGCGGCATCAGCAGGCGCCTGGGCGATAAACGGCAATGCGACGCATAGCGCCGCGCCAAGACCCTTCAGCATTTTTTTCATGTCGGGCTCCTTTCGCGTCAGGCGTTGTGCAGTTGGCGGCCAACCGGCAATTGCCGCAGCCGCGTGCCGGTGGCCGCATAGATCGCGTTGGTCAGCGCGGGCGCGAGCGCCGCGGTGCCGGGTTCGCCGATGCCGCCGGGCGCCTCGCCGCTCTTCACGATATGCACGTCGATCGGCGGCGTCTGGTTGATGCGCAGCATCCGGTAGTCGGTGAAGTTGTTCTGCTCGACGCGACCGTCCTTGATCGTGATCTCGCTATAAAGCGCCGCCGTGATGCCGAAGATGATGCCGCCCTGCACCTGCGCTTCGATCGTGTTCGGGTTGACGAACATCCCGCAATCGACCGCGCAGTTGACGCGCTTGACCGTCACTTCGCCCTGCTCGAGCGCGACCTCGACGACGATCGCGAAGAAGCTGCCGAACGCGTGCATCACCGAGATGCCGCGCCCTTGCCCCTTGGGCAGCGCGCTGCCCCAGTTGCCCGCTTGCGCGGCCAGGTTGAGTACGTTCAACGCGCGCGGCGATTTGCCGAGCAGATCGCGCCGGTACTGCACCGGATCGATCTTCGCGTGCGCGGCGAGTTCATCGATGAAACTCTCGACGACGAACGTGCCGCGCGTCGGCCCGACGCCGCGCCAGAACGCGGTGGGCACCGCGTGCGGTTCCACGCGCACGTAGTCGACCAGCTGGTTCGGCAGGTCGTACGGCAGATCGGCGGCGACCTCCACCGCGTCGGGGTCGAGCCCGTTCTTGAACGCGGGCGGCGCGAAGCGCGCCATGATCGACGACCCGGCGATGCGATGCTGCCACGCGATCGGTTTGCCGTTCGCGTCGAGCCCGGCGGAGATCGTGTCGTAGTAGTACGGTCGGTACATGTCGTGCTGGATGTCCTCCTCGCGCGTCCACAGCACCTTGACCGGCGTCGACACCTGTTTGCCGACCTTCACGGCCTGCGTGACCATGTCGGTTTCGAGCCGCCGTCCGAAGCCGCCGCCGATCAGATGGTTGTGCACGATGATCTTGTCGGCGGGCAAGCCCGTGACCGCGACCGCCGCATCGACGACACGCGTCGGCACCTGCGAGCCGAGCCAGATTTCGCAGGCGTCGCCGCGCACGTGGACCGTGGCGTTGACCGGCTCCATCGTCGCGTGCGCGAGGAACGGCTGCTGGTAGACCGCGTCGACGCGCGACTTCGCATCGCCGAACGCGCGGCCGACGTCGCCGTCCTTGCGCGCCACCGCGCCGCCATGTTGCGAGGCCGCCGCGAGATCGTCGACGATGCGCTTCATCGATACCTGCGCGCCCGCGCCCTCGTTCCACTTGATGTCGAGCGCCTGCAGGCCGCGCTTCGCGGCCCACGTGTGAGCGCCGATCACCGCGACCGCGTTGTCGAGCTTGATGACCTCGCGCACGCCGGGGATCGTCTTCGCATGTGTATCGTCGACGCTCGCGAGCGTGCCGCCGAACACCGGACAGTTCGCGATCGCCGCGTAAACCATCTCAGGCAAGCGCACGTCGAGGCCGAACTGCGCGGTACCGTCGACTTTCTCCGGCGAATCGAGACGCTTCGCCGGCGTGCCGATCAGCTTGAAGTCCTTCGGGTCTTTCAACGGCACGTTCTGCGGCGCGGGCAGCGCGGAGGCGGCCTGCGCGAGCTGACCATAGCTCGCGCTGCGATTACTGGCCGGGTGGATCACCTGACCGGCCTGCGCATGGCAACTCGCCGGATCGACCTGCCACTGCTGCGCGGCCGCGTTGATCAGCATCACGCGCGCAGTCGCGCCCGCGCGGCGCATCGGCTCCCACGCGAAGCGGATCGACGTCGAGCCGCCGGTCAACTGGCCGCCGAGCAGCGGGTCCATGAAGAGCTTTTCGTTGGGCGGCGCATGATCGAGCGTGACCGTGCCGAGCGGTACTTCGAGTTCCTCGGCGATCAGCATCGGAATCGACGTATAGACGCCCTGACCCATCTCGACCTTCGGTATCACGAGCGTGACCTTGCCAGCGTTGTCGATCTGGATGAACGCGTTCGGCGCGAACACGCCGTTTTGCGGCGCCTCGTTCGCATCGCCGCCGATCACGCTCTTGCCCGCCTTCTGATCCTGGCTCGCGGCCGGCATGCTGAAGCCGAGCAGCAGACCGCCGCCGGCCGCGGCGCCGACCGTCACGCCGAATTTGAGGAAGCCGCGCCGCGAGATGCCGCGCGCATGCCGCGTGTCGGTGTCAGCCGGCTGCGCGCCGTTCTGCGCATCGAGCAATCCCTGGGACATGTCAGGCCCCCTTCGCGGCGTGCTTGATCGCCGCGCGCACGCGGTGATAGGTTCCGCAGCGGCAGATGTTGCCCGCCATCGCGGCGTCGATGTCGGCGTCGCTCGGATTGGGATTGCGCGCGAGCAGCGACGCCGCCGACATCACCTGCCCCGACTGACAGTAGCCGCATTGCACGACGTCGAGCTCACGCCAGGCCTGCTGCACTTTCTGGCCCGTGGGCGTGGCGCCGAGCGCTTCGATCGTGACGATCTTGCGGTCGCCGACCGCCGCCGCCGGGAACACGCACGAGCGCACCGCGACGCCATCGAGATGCACGGTGCATGCGCCGCATTGCGCGATGCCGCAGCCGAACTTGGTGCCGGTCAGCCCGACGAGATCACGCAGCACCCACAGCAGGGGCATGTCGGGCGGGGCATCGACGGTATGGGTTTCGCCGTTGATATTGAGCGTTGTCATGAGCGGCTCCGGGTGGGGACGTTGTTGTGGTCACGCGGTTTAGATCGCGACACCGCACCAGACCGCTGACATGCACCGGTTTTGTTCGGCGTGTCGCGCTAATAAGCCATGAAATGCGGCCTGTGAGCGGGCGGGTGTCGCAAGAAAACCGGCCGATTGTAGTCGTGTCGAAAGAAGTTCGCTTTGGCGGTGTCAGGCGGCACATCGCATGCTGTGCGCGGTGGATCGCATGTGTGGGCTGGAGCGATGCGTTACCATCGACGGATCGATCCGTTAGCGTGATCGCGCGACCCGCTGCATCGCACTGCGTGGTGTTGCGACGCACGATTCCGTCGAATCACCTCAGCCGCTGGAGCCGCCGATGAACGACCCGCAATGCACTCAATTCCTCACGGACATTCGCCGACCATTGCTTGCGCTGCACAAGGCGATTCTCGATCACGAACGCGCCGCGTACGAAAAGGAGTTCGGCCCGGTAACGCCGGCGGCATTCCTGCAGGTGCTGATCAACGGCTCGGGGTTTCGTTGGCTGACGCCGCTGTCGACGGTGATCGCGAGCGTCGACGAAGTTCTCGACGACGCGGAAGCCGAGGCCGGCGACCGTCTCGCGACCGCCGAGGCCGTGGTCGGCCTGTTCTCGCCCGATCAACCGCACAATCACTTCCTGCCGCGTTATCTGCCGCTCTTGCAGGCCGATCCCGCGATCCTGCATTACCACGGTGAGGTATCGCGGCTGCTGCGCGGAGGGCAAACAACGTAACGGCGATTCGCACCAGGCACGGCGGCGGCGCGTGCGCTGCCTGCCGGCTCCTGCATTGCCTCACCGTTCATAAACGGCTGCGGGTCGAGGCCGCATGGTTGATCGTCGGTATTCTTGCGCAGATCGAGCGGAATGCTCTGACATGAAGGTACTTTTGCAACGATTCGTCGACCGCCGGAATGCGCGGTCGATCAAATTACCTGGTTTAGCTGAATAAATTCAAGGTGAGCTTTTGCGGGAACGTGGAAGCTCAGCCGCGCCCCTGCGGTAGATAAGGCAGCGGATCGACCGGCTTGCCGTCGCGCCGCACTTCGAACCCCACCGACACACGCGAGTTGTTCTCGTCGCCCATCTCCGCGATCTGCTGTCCCTTGCGGACGATGTCGCCCATCTTGACCATCAGCTTGCGGTTGTGCGAATACGCGGTCAGAAAATCCTTGTTGTGCTGGACGATGATCAGACTGCCGTAGCTGTTCAGTCCGGTGCCCGCGTACATCACCTTGCCGTCGGCGGCGGCTCGCACTGGATCGCCCGCGTTGCCGCCGATTTCGATGCCGCGTGTTTCGCCGGGCTGGAACGCTTCGACGACGCCGCCCGCGGCAGGCCATGCGAGCGTCACGCTGCTCGCGTGCCGGCGGGTTTCCTGCGTGACTTCGCGCACTGCGGTGGCATCCGCAGCCGGCGCGGCGGACTGTGTCGAAGCTTGCGCCGACGTTTGCGCTGTCGCTTGTGACGCACGCTGCGCTGCGGATTGCGCCGCCGCCTTCGCGGCGGCCGCCGCATTGGCCGCCTTCACCGCGCGCACCGTTTCCGGCGACGCAACGTGCAGCACCTGCCCCGGCTTCAGCCGCGCCGACACCTTCAACCCGTTCCATGCCTGCAACTGCTTGACGCTGATGTGATGATGCTGCGCAACCCGCGCGAGCGTGTCGCCGCGCCTGACCCGATACACGAGCGGCGGCGATTTTTTCAGCGGCGCGTTATCGCTGGCGTCGATCGACAGCGGCGCGGCTGCCGCCGGGTCGCCGGACGCCGCTCCCGTCGCATTCGCCGCCGGCACGCCGGACGCCGCGTTGGCGCTGGTTGCCGCACCGTTCTGCGCATTCGGCTGCCCGACGTTCGCACAACCGCTGACGGCCAGCGCGACCCACGCGCCAGCGAGACTGGCCAATAACGTTCTGTCGAAACGCTTTCTCATCCTGTTCGACTCCTGCTGTATGAATGCGCAAGCCGGATAGCCCGATGCCGCGGACGAGGTGCGCGATCTTCGGCCGCGCGGCCTTCCCGACGGCACGGCGAAGCCGCCTCGTATGGCGCTCATTTCCTGCCTGCTTGCCGATTGAATTTCTCGCGGAATTCTAAAGTGTCGTTTAATAAAAACGCCCTGCCCCACACACTCTGATACAGACGTTACGAGCCGTATTTCCGCGTTACGACCGCACGTGTATTGGGACGCCAACGACGCACACATCACCGCTTCGCCGCGGCGCGTTCAGACTTGTTGACATTCGACTTATCGGCAGGCGCGAGGGGAACTTGAATAGCCATGCGTCGCGTCGGAGGGCGCAAAAAAGCCAGCCTTCGAAATCCGAAGGCTGGCCGATCTGCGTTTGAAGGGCAGCGAACTAGAACTTATGCCGGATCGCCGCGCGCACGACGACCTGCTTCGACGTCGACGACGGCGACTGCGTGCCGGGGATGAATGCGAAATCGAGGATCGATAGCGTGGAATCGCCGGTGACCTGTTGATAGGCGCCCTGCAGATAGAGGTCGGTGCGTTTGGACAGGTTGTAGTCGGCCATCAGGCCGAACGTATGGATGCGCGGCTTCACGCCGCCGTTCGATGCGTCGTAGGTTTCCATCGTGTACACGTACTGCGCGCCGACGAACAGCACCGGCGAAATCTGATATTTGCCGTTGATCTCGAAGTTCTGATACTTGAGCGAATTCAGCAGCACGCCCGGCGGTGTGACGGGCACGAGCGGCACCAGCGGCTCGATGCCGAGATAGCCGTTTGCGGTCGGCTCCAGGTAGTTCGAGTTGCTATAGACGAAGCCCGCCGTCGCCGGTCCGAACGTATAGGTGATGCCGCCGCCGAACACGCGCAGGCGCGTCGCGACGAAGCCGGCGTCGTTCGCGGTGATCGCCCCGTTCGAGCCGTTGCCCGGATTGTCGGCCTGCAGATAGGCGGCCGCGACCAGCAGCCCGCCATACGTGTACTGGCCGCCGAAGCTGTAGGCGCGATTGTTGGCGAAGTTCGTGTCGTTGCTGAAGCTGTAGGTGCCGCCGAACTGGAAGCCCGAGATCGACGGGGTCGTGTACTTGACGGTGTTATCGAGGCGGAACGTGTTGTCGGTGTTGTCGTTGTCGTACGGATGCGAGAACAGCTCGCCGCCCCAGTTGCCGTTGGCCGTGGTCTGCGCGAGATAATCGACGACCGAGTCGTATTGCCGGCCGAACGTCAGCGTGCCGTACGCCTCTGAACTGAGTCCGACGAAAGCCTGCCGGCCGAACAGGCGGCCGCCCTGCCCGAGCCGCCCGGAATTCAGATCGAAACCATTCTCGAGCTGGAAGATCGCCTTCAGGCCGCCGCCGAGATCTTCGGAGCCCTTCAGGCCCCAGCGGCTTCCCTGCGCAAGACCGCTGGCGAGTTCATAAACATGGCCGTGGCCGACATTGTTCGTGTAGTTGATGCCTTCGTCGATCACGCCGTACAGCGTGACGCTAGTCTGCGCGGCGGCAGGCGCGGCAAGAACGGCAGACGCAGCAATGGAGACAGCCAGCGCGAACACTTGCTTGTTCATGATGATCTCCCTGCACCGCGAGTGATAGGACAACTCGATCCGGCCGCTTTGTTCTCTTTGCTCTTTATTCTCGTCACTTTTCCAGCAGTTCTGAAGACTGCTCCAATGGCTGCGCTTTTCCGGAAATCCTCACATGACATCGTCCGGGCGTCCATGAGTGGATGCGCCAAGCATCGAGAATGTTGCTAATTCTCCACTGCGTGTTGCTGCCTCTTTTTTCGTAACGTCGCTTCAGGTAAACAGCAGCCGCTGCTGCCCGTCTCGCTGCGTCATTGTCATGAAAAGAAATATAATCCTGCGCCTTGCTGCGATGCAACGGAACTCGGCGTCACAGCCAAGGTCATCTTCACAGCCCGCTGACACGGCCGCCTTGCGATACCGGTCGAGCGTGGCGAGATGGGCCACAGGCGACGCCAGCACGGATCACCTCACCGCCGCAGCACCCAATCCCATATTAAAAAGCCTTGTGAGACGCCCGCCGCGCTGGATCAGCGCGCCGTCGCACGGGGCTGCTTTTGACGCAAACAATGGCCAAGTCATCTTCCCGCCTGATCGAGCTCGACTTTTTCCGCGGACTGGTTCTGCTGATCATCGTCGTCGATCACATCGGCGGCAGCATTCTGTCGCGCGTGACGCTGCACGCGTACGCGCTGTGCGATGCCGCAGAAGTATTCGTGTTCCTCGGCGGCTTCGCGACCGCCACCGCCTATGCGACGCTCGCCGAGCGGCGCAATGAGACGATCGCGCGCGGCCGCTTCCTGCGCCGCTCGTTCGAGATCTATCGCGCGTTTCTCGTCACTGCCGGGCTGATGCTGCTGGTCAGCGCGGTGCTAACCGCATTCAGCATCGACGGGCCGAATCTCGCCACGACCGATCTCGACGACCTGATCGACACGCCGCTTGCCGCGCTGCGCGACATCGTGCTGCTACGCCGCCAGCCGTACCTCGCGTCCGTGCTGCCGATGTACGCGTTCTTCGCGCTGCTGGTGCCCGCGATCCTGCCGCTCGCGCGCAGCAAGCCTTGGCTGCTGGTCGCCGGCAGCGTCGCGCTGTGGGCCGGCGCACCGGCGGTCAGCCAGTACCTTCCCGCCGCGCCCGACATGCACTGGGACTTCAACCCGTTCGCGTGGCAACTGATGTTCGTGCTCGGCGTGCTCGCGCGCTGCCAGCCGGTGTATCAGCGCACCAGCGCGCATCGATCCGGGTGGCTCGTCAGCGTGCTGGCGTTCGCGGTGGTCGTGGGCGCCGCGTACTACAAGCTCGTTGTGCTGCATGCGCCACTTGCCGCGAGCCTCAAGCAGAACCTGTCCTACCTGCGCGCGGGGAACTTCCTCGCGATCGCATGGCTCGTCGCCAATCTGGTCGAGCTCGGCTGGGCGAAGAAGGTCGCGCGGCGGCTGCCGTGGGTCGGCGTGATCGGGCGTCAGGGTTTGCTGTGCTTCATTGCCGGCGCGGTGATTTCGCTGGTGATCGACTCGCTGCTCTACGCGGCGACCGATGGTTCCCTGAACTATCCGCTCGGACTGCTCGCCGATGCGGCCGCGGTCGGCGCGCTGTTTGCCGTCGCGTTGGCCGTGGAACCGCTGAAGCGGGTCGTCGGGCGGCTCGTGGACGGGCGGCTGCGGACGTCGGGCTGAAGAACTTTTCGGCAACGTTTCGAGCGCCCTTCGAGCGCGTCCCTGACGCGTCGCGATTTTCGGGGCACTTGACGTCCCCTTGGCGCCCGAAGAACTTTGCGCGCATAAAGCGCCGTCCTTCTCTGCGCCACTTTCCATCTCAAATCTGGCGTCAATGCTGATAGCATGACGGCCGCGCGCGAGTCCCGCGCCCGCCGGCCTTCCCTACTGACATGCGTCGATTCCTCAGTTTCGCCCTCGCACTGCTTGCCTTCGCCGTCGGCGCGCCCGCGTTCGCGAGCACGGTCGCGAGCCGCAGCTTCCATTCCGATGCGCTCGGCCGCGACTGGAACTACACGATCTACCTGCCGGGCGGCTATCGCGCGGACGGTCCGCGCCTGCCGGTGCTCTACCTGCTGCACGGCAATAACGGCGACGCCAACGACTGGCTCACGCAAGGTCATTTGCAGAACGCCGCGGACACGCTGATCGAGCGCAAGGAGATTGCCCCGGTCGTCATCGTGATGCCGCAAGGCGGCACGGACTGGTACGTCGACCGCAAGGAAAAGATGGAGAGCGCGTTCTTCGACGATCTGCTGCCCGAGATCGAAACGCACTACGCGGTCGCGACGCAGCGCGGCGGCCGGATGATCGGCGGCGTGTCGATGGGCGGCTTCGGCGCGCTGCGCTACGCGCTGACGCAGCCCGGGATGTTTTGCGGCGCGCTGCTGCTCAGTCCGGCGATCTACGCGAACGAGCCGCCGCGCGCGTCGGCGGCACGGCGGGTCGGCGTGTTCGGCGAGCGCCAGTTCGATCCGCGCGTGTGGCACGAGCTCAACTATCCGGCGCAGTGGGACCGCTACATGAGCCAAGCATATCGCCTGCCGATGTTCATCGCATCCGGCGACGACGACCTCGACATCCAGGCCGACGCCTCGCTGCTGTACACGCATCTGCGGCTCGCGGGCAATCCGGCGGCGCTGCGCATCATCGACGGCGGCCACACGTGGGACGTGTGGAGCGCGCTGTTGCCCGCCGCGCTCAAATACACGCTCGGCTGCGTGAAGCCGCCGGCGCAGGAGCATCCGTCGAATCAGCGCCCTTGAGCCGGCGCGGCACGCGAGGCGCACGGCCGCCCGGCCCCCGCGTCCCTCGACGCCCGCGCTACTCCACGAGATCGGTCCACAGCACCATCAGCACCGTCATCAACGCGGGGCCGATGAAAATCCCCAGCAGCCCGAACGTCTCCGCGCCGCCGAGAATGCCGAACAGCACGAGCAGAAACGGCAAGCGCGTCGAGTTGCCGATCAGCACGGGCCGCACGAAGTGCTCGGCGACGAACACGACGACCGCGCCGAATACCAGCAGCCCGGCCGCCGCAACCATCGAGCCCTGCACGAGCAGCCACAGCGCCGCAAGACCGAACACGATCGGCGCGCAGAACGGCAGCATCGCGGCGATCGCCGTGACGAAGCCGAGCAGCGCCGCATGCGGCAGCCCGGTCACGAAGTAGGCGACGCCAAGCAACAGGCCTTCGCCGACGCCGACCACGATCAACCCCGACACGGTGCCGCGCACCGCGGTACCCATATGCGCGACGAGGTCCGCGCCGCTATCGCCGAAACCGCGTCGCGCGGCCTTCAGCAGCGAGCCGGACAGCCGCGGCCCCGCCTGAAAAATCACGAACAGCGTGACCAGCATGAACGCAAACACCATTGCCGCATGCGCGGCGCGCGCGCCGAAATGCCGGCCGAGCGTCATCACCGTATTGCTGTGCAAGCCTTTCATCGCGGCCGAGTCGCGCAGCGGCTGAGCAAGATTGGCCTGCCACCAGGAAGTGATCTGCTGCACGCCGAACGGCAGACGGTTGATGAAGTCCGGCAGCGCGATGCCGTTCTCCTGCACGCTGCGGAACCAGTCGTTCAGATCGTGCGCCTCGCGCAGCGCCTGGGCGATGCCGAGCCCGACCGGCAGCAGCACGAGCACGGCGATCACCAGCGTGAAGACCGTCGCGAGCAAGGTCGCGCGCCCCTTGAACCAGTGGCTGCCCGCCACCTTGTGCAGCAGCGGCCACAGCGCGATCGCGACGACCCCGGCCCACGCCACCACCACGATGAAATCGCGCACCACCCACAATGCGAGCAGCGCGAGACCGATATAGAGCACGATCGATGCGGCCTTCTGCTTTTTCAGGCGCTCGGCGGCGACGGACGACGCTTCGGGAGAGTTGGGGGGGACGGCGGGAGGGCGTGGAATCATGTGAACTCTTGTGTTTTTGAACGGTGTGCGCGCGAGCCGACCTGAAAAATTCAAACCCGCTACACTGACGGCTCAGTTCGCCGCCCGACATTCGACATCTTAAAGGAAGCGTTGCCGCCTCTTTCCCGGCCGCCCTCCCCGTCGCGCCACAGGCAACACAGCGTTGCAAAAATATGCCTTATTAAAAAATCACATAAAAAATGCTTGCAACGCCTGTGGTTTCGGCAAATCGCTAATGTCAAGTCTGATTATTGCTAATTCCGGAACGGTGTTTCAACGGTGACACAATAGCTATCCGGCGCGAGCGGGACTACATTCGGCACTCCACAACACGGAGCCGATGATGACCCTGGAGTCCATCCCCCTCGACGGTAGCAATGGCGTACGCATCGAAATTCTCGAGAGCTCCGACACGACGCTGGTGATCCGCTGGGTCGAGCCGGGCCGCTGCCACTACGGTGAGCAGCGCTGGCGCCGTCGCTCGGCGCATTCTTCCGGCACCTGCGCGGTGTCGCGCCGCAAGATCCGTCGCGGTGACCCGGTGTTCAAGCCGGCCGAGCGCCCGGCGCCGTCGAATGCGTCCGCCATGATCTGCGCGGAAATCCTCGAACCGCTGCTTGAAGCGGCCTGACGCACGGAACGTTCCCGAGTCCCGCGCACTAAGCGCGGTTTTCAACCCGTTGTTCCGGGGGCGATCTCCCTACTGCCCACGTGCCCTTAGCGCGCGCGTGCCCGGCGGCCGCGGCATCGCAAGATGCGGCGCCGCGCCGGCCCCGCTGCCGGTTGCCGCCCCGCGCCTCGTGCGTTAAGGTGGACTCGTTGCGCCCGCCCGACCGCCGGCTCGCTATCCGGTGCCGGCCGCGCGCCTTCCACCACCGCGCCGCGCCCGCCGCGACGCCGTTTGAGGGCCGATCATGGCAGAAGACACGCCGCAAACCCGCGCGGCCAACGCCGCTTCCACGCCTCCCGCCTCCTCCGCTCCTCCCGCTTTGCTAATCCCGCCGCAGCAGTTCTCTCTCGACGTGCTGCTCGAAAAGTATGCGAAAGGCGACGAGCAATCGGCCGACGATGTATATCGCCGCGTCGCGCGCGGCGTCGCCGAGGCCGAGCAGCCCGAGATGCGCGCGTCGGTCGAGGAACAGTTCGTCGACAACATGCGCCACGGCGCGCTCGGCGCGGGCCGCATCATGAGCGCGGCGGGCAGCGGTATCGCCGCGACGCTGATCAACTGCTTCGTGCAGCCGGTTGGCGATTCGATCCAGGGCGTCGATGAACAGGGCTTGCCCGGCATCTACGTGGCGCTGCTGCAGGCGGCCGAAACGATGCGGCGCGGCGGCGGCGTCGGCTACAACTTCTCCGCGATCCGGCCGAAGGGCGCGCGCGTTCACACCACGAGTTCAGCCGCCTCGGGTCCGTGCAGCTACATGGACGTGTTCGACGCGTCGTGCCGTACCGTCGAAAGCGCGGGCTCGCGGCGCGGCGCGCAGATGGCGGTGCTCGACTGCGACCACCCCGACCTGCTCGAATTCATCGAGGCCAAGCATTCGAAGGGACGCTGGAACAACTTCAACGTGTCGGTCAGCGTCACCGACGAGTTCATGCGCGCGGTCGAAAACGACGAGCCGTGGCAACTGGTCCATCGCGCCGAGCCGTCGCCGGCGCTGCGCGCGGCCGGCGACGTGCGGCAGCGCGAAGACGGCCTGTGGGTCTACAGCGAACACCCGGCGCGCGCGATCTGGGACCGCATCATGCGCTCGACGTACGACGTCGCCGAGCCCGGCATCGTGTTCATCTCACGGATGAACGAGGACAACAATCTGCGCGCCGTCGAAACGATCCGCGCCACCAATCCGTGCGGCGAGCAGCCGCTGCCCGCGTACGGCTGCTGCAATCTGGGGCCGCTCAATCTGACGCGCTTCGTCGTCGATCCGTTTGCGCAGTTGCAGGGCCGCCAGCCGTCGTTCGACTGGGACGGCCTCGCGCGGCGCACCCGCACGCAGGTGCGTTTTCTCGACGACGTGCTCGACGTCACGCTGTGGCCGCTGCCGCAGCAATACGACGAATCGCGCGCGAAGCGGCGCATCGGCGTCGGCTTCACCGGCCTCGGCGATACGCTCGTGATGATGGGCCTGCGCTACAACTCGCAGGAAGGCCGCGATTTCGCGGTGCGCATCGCGCGGCTGATGCGTGACGAGGCGTATCGCGCATCGGTCGAACTCGCGAAGGAGCGCGGCGCGTTCGAGCTGTTCGACGCCGCGCGCTATCTGGAAGCCGGCACGTTCGCGTCGCGCCTGCCCGATGACATTCAGCAGGCGATCCGCCGCGACGGCATTCGCAACAGCCACCTGCTGTCGATCGCGCCGACCGGCACCGTGAGCCTCGCGTTCGCCGACAACGCGTCGAACGGCATCGAGCCGGCGTTCTCGTGGACTTATACGCGCGTGAAAGTGATGGCCGACGGCGGCCGCGAATCGTTCGACGTCGAGGACTACGCGTACCGGCTCTATCGCGAACTCGGCGGCGACGTGAGCCGGCTACCCGACTATTTCGTCAGCGCGCTGCAGATGTCGGCGCGCGACCATCTCGACATGATGGCGGCGGTCCAGCCATACGTCGACACGTCGATCTCGAAGACCGTCAACGTGCCAGCCGACTATCCGTTCGACGCGTTCGAAAGCCTCTACTTCGATGCATGGAAAAGCGGGCTGAAGGGCCTTGCCACCTATCGCCCCAACGACACGCTCGGCGCGGTGCTGAGCGTGACGCCCGCGCAGGCCGACGACACGCTCGCCGAGATGGACCAGGACCCGCTGCGTATCGCGATCGATCATCGGCCCAGAGGCGAGTTGCCGGCGATCATCGAGAAGGTCGAGTATCTGACCCAGGCGGGCAAGAAGTCGCTGTACGTCGCGGCGTCCTTCATCGAGGTGACGGGGCGGCTCGGCGGCGAGGACGTGACGATCGAGCGGCCGATCGAGTTCTTCATTCCGACCGGTCAGCGCGACGAGTCGCAGCAGTGGATCACCGCGACGATGCGTTCGCTGTCGCTGGCCGCGCGCGGCGGCTTCGTCGCGCGCAATCTGCAGGATATGCGCAAGGTGTCATGGGATCGCGGACAGGTGCGGCTTGGCGACGTGCAGCGTCTCGACGGTCATCGCGCGCCGCGCTGGCACGATTCCGAAGTGGCGGCGCTCGCGTTCGCGATCCAGCAAATCCTGTATCGACGCGGCTTTCTCGACGCCGAGGGCAATCAGGTCGCGTCGCGGATGCTCGCGCGTTTGCCGCGCGGGCACATGAAAACCGACATGGCGCTGTCCGCCGATTTCGGCATCCGTCCGAATCCAGCGGATAGCGCCGACACCTTGCTGCAGCCGAACGGCACGCAAGGACTGCACACGATGCTCGGACGCAAATGCGCTTCGTGCGGCGCGAATGCGGTGATTCGCAAGGACGGCTGCGATTTTTGCACCGCGTGTGGGGAGGTGGGGGCGTGCGGGTAGTGTGAGGCGACGAGCGCGCTGGCACCCAGGCCGAACGCGCTCGTTGAAGGCTATGCCTCACCCCACCCTCGCGTAGTAAAGATTCTGCGGATGCTTCGCCTCGGCGAAGAAAAACCAGCGCTCCGCCACGAGCCCCGCATACTGCACGAGACAAGCCGCGGCCAGCAAGCCGAACGACCCGCCAGGCGAACGCAGCCCCGCGCCCAGCACGATCAACACGACCGGCACGACGAACGCACCCACGAGAAAGCCCCATTTGACGCCACGCAACGTCCGCGCCGATTTGCCGTGAAAGAACTCGCGCAAATTGAACGCACCGGCGGTGAAGCCTCGTGACACCTGCACGAGCTTCGGATTGCGGATGCCCGTTGCGCTCTGCACCGTCGATTTCGGCCGCAAGCGCGCATTGCGCATGAGCGACGCGTAGCGGCTCGCGCAACCGGCGAGCGTCAGCAGGCACGCGCAGACCGCCAGTCCCGCCGTCAGCGCGGGCGCGAACCATGCGCTCAGTGCGGTCGCGAGCGTCAAGCCCGATGCGCAGCCGAGCAGCACGAAGTTCACCAGCGTCAGCGGCGTCGCCCACTCCTGCAGAAAGCGCAGGCACGCATAGATCATCGCGGAACAGACGAACAGCGCGGCGCTCGCGAGCACGCCGAGCCAGCCGAGCGCGAGCGACCACGGCGAGCCGAGCCAGTGCGCGACGCCGTACAGGAACGCGCACGCCAGAAACGCCGGCAGGCACAGGCATTCGCGCGACAGCCACGAGGTGCGCCACATCGCGATCGCGCGCCACGCGCGTTCCGGATGGCCCAGATGGAAGAACGACGCGATCAGACCAAGACCGCCCAGCAGCACCGCGAGCGCCGCGCCGCTCACGTAGAACGCGGTGGCGGCGGGTTGCGCAACGACGCCCAGGCACGCCGCACTCTCGACGCCGACGAGCGCGATCAACAGCCCCTGCGCCGCGCCGCTCAGCGTGGTCAGGAAGACTACGGAAAAAGCCGGATTCATCGTATGGCCTCGTTGTCGTTCAAATGCGCTTCGCGATCGACGCGAGATGCACTTCGCCATGCGCGAGCTGCCCCTCGAGCTGCGAGTCGGGCGAGCCCGACGTGTGCGTGGCATCGCCGGTGGTCGTTCCTGACGATTTGCACGAGCACCCGTCGCCGCCGCAACTCGCGGACGCGATCGGCACGCGCGGCAAATAGTGATTCGCGGGGCGCGTGCCCCACTCCGGCATCAACTGATAGCCGCCGCGCTCGCGGATCGCTTGCGACACGACCGACTCCGGATCGTGGATATCGCCGAACAGCCGCGCGGATGTCGGACATGCGAGCACGCAGGCCGGCTTGCGATCGCGCTCGGACAGATGCTCGTCATGAATGCGATCGACGCACAGCGTGCACTTGGTCATCTCCTTGCGCGCTTCGTCGAGTTCGCGCGCGCCGTACGGGCACGCCCACGCGCAATACTTGCAGCCGATGCAGCGATCGAAATCGACCAGCACGAGACCGTCTTCCTTGCGCTTGTAGCTCGCGCCCGTGGGACACACCGGCACGCACGGCGGGTCCTCGCAATGCAGGCACGACTTCGGGAAATGGATCATCTCCGTATCGGGGAAACTGCCCGCTTCGAAACTCTGCACGCGGTTGAAGAACGTGCCGGACGGGTCCGCGTCGTACGGATTGAAATCGGCGAGGCTGCCCGATTCGCCTGACGTGTTCCACTCCTTGCAGCTCGTCACGCACGCCTGGCATCCCACGCATACGTTCAGATCGATCACCAGCGCCATCTGGGTCATTGCAAGCTCCTTGTCGTGGCTTTAGCGGTCGTCGCCGTTATGTTCGGCGCGGCGCAACGTCCCGCGCAGGCGAGCCGCGAATTCTCCGCGTCCCGCGAAATAGGTCTGGACGATGCGCGACACCACACTCTTCTGTGCAACCGCGCCGGGCAATTCGGGCATCGCCTCGAACTGCGGCAGCGTGTGCCGCGCGTCGGCTTCGGCCGGATAGATGCGCACGCGCACGTCGTACCAGGCGGCCTGGCCCGTCACCGGATCGGAGTTCGACATGCGCGCGGGTGCCTCGTCGCAGCCCGGCAGTTCGTCGGTGATCAGGTGATTGAGCAGGAAGCCGCGCTGCGATTCGTTCGCGTCCGGACCGAGATTCCATGCGCCCGCCGCTTTGCCGATCGCGTTCCACGTCCATACGGTGCCCGGTTCGACGGTCTCGCTGTAGCGCGCCATACAGCGAACGCGGCCCCATTGCGATTCGACGTAGATCCAGCTGCCGTCGGCGATGCCGTTCGCGCTCGCCGTTTTCGGATTCACATAAAGGTAGTTTTCCCCATGAATCTGCCGCAGCCACGCGTTCTGCGAATCCCACGAGTGATACATCGCCATCGGCCGCTGGGTGACCGCGGCGAGCGGGAATCGCGCGAGATCCGTCGCCGCGCTTTCGAGCGGTGCGTACCAGAACGGCAGCGGATCGAAGTACCTGTCGACGCGCGCGCGCAGACGGTCGGGCGGCTGCCGGCCGCTCGTGCGTCCTTGCGCGGCGAGCCTGAACTTCTGCATCACGTCCGAGTAAAGCTGGATCAGAATCGGTTCGCTGAATTTGCGGAAACCGTTTTTGACCGCCCAGTCGAGATATGGTCCGTTGCAGTTGCGCATGTACTGCAAGGTCTCGGGCAAGCGGTAATGGAATACGCAGTTGTTCTTCGCGTACTGCTCCCATTGATTCGGATTCGGCTCGCCGACGAGCGCCTTGTCGCCATCCTTGCCGCGCCAGCCGATCAGAAAGCCGACGCCGGAATCGGGCGACGTGGTGTGATTGACGATGAAGTCCGGATAGTCGCGAAAGCGCCGGCCGCCATCCGCATTGGTGAACGCCGGAAACCTCAGGCGCGACGCCAGTTCGATCAGCACTTCCTGGAACGGCTTGCATTCGCCGGTCGGCGGCACGACCGGTACACGCACCGAATCGACGGGGCCGTCGAACTCGGAGATCGGCCGGTCGAGCATCGACATCGCGTCGTAACGTTCGAGGTAAGTCGTGTCCGGCAGGATCAGATCGGCGAACGCGGTCATCTCCGACTGGAACGCGTCGCACACGACGAGAAACGGAATCTTGTAGTCGCCGTTCGCGTGTTTGTCGGCGAGCATCTCGCGCACCTTCATCGTGTTCATCGACGAATTCCACGCCATGTTGGCCATGAAAATCATCAGCGTGTCGATGGGATACGGATCGCCGCGCCACGCGTTGGTGATCACGCTGTGCATGACGCCGTGCACCGCGAGCGGATATTCCCACGAGAACGCCCGGTCGATGCGCACCGGAGCGCCGTGTTCGTCGATGAACAGATCCTCGGGCGCGGCGGGCCAGCCTAGCGGGCCCGTCGCAAGCGGTGTATTGGGCTTCACCGCGGCGGGGTCGTTCGGTGGTTTCGCCGATGGCGGCACCGCGCGCGGAAACGGCGACTTGTGACGAAAGCCGCCGGGCCGGTCGATCGTGCCCAGGAGCGACATCAGCACGGCGAGCGCGCGGATCGACTGAAAACCGTTCGAATGCGCGGCGAGCCCGCGCATCGCATGAAAAGCGACCGGGTTGCCCGTGACCGTCTCGTGCGTTTCGCCCCACGCGTCGGTCCAGCGGATCGGCAGCGTGATGCGGTGCCGGCGGCCCGTCTCGATCATCTCGCCGGCGAGCCGCCGGATCGTCTCGGCCGCGATGCCGGTGATCGCCGCCGCCCATTCGGGCGTGCACTCGGCGACGCGCTCGCGCAGCAATGCAAACGACGGCGTGACCGGCTTGCCGTTGTCGAGCGTGTAACGGCCGTCGAGCGCGGGCCTCACGCCGCTCGCATGATGCGGTACCGCGCGCTGGGTGGCCGGGTCCCACCACAGATGATTCTGCGGAAACAGCGGATTGCCTTCGGCCCGTTCGGGATCGCGCACGAACAAACCGAAGTTTTCGCTCGCTTCGTCGAGATCGATCAGCTCCGCCGCGTTCGTGTAGCGCTGCACGAACTCGTGATCCCACGCGTCGGCGGCGATCAGTTCGTGCAGGAACGCCATGAACAGCGCGCCGTCGGTGCCCGGCTTGATCGGCACCCATTCGTCGGCGATCGCCGCATAGCCGGTGCGGATCGGATTGATCGCGATGAAGCGGCCACCCGCGCGCTTGAACTTCGCAATCGCGATCTTCAGCGGATTCGAATGATGATCTTCCGCGGTGCCGATCATGAAGAACAGCTTCGCGCTGTCGAGATCCGGTCCGCCGAATTCCCAGAACGAACCGCCGATCGTATAGATCATGCCGGCCGCCATGTTCGACGAGCAAAAGCCGCCGTGCGCCGCATAGTTCGGCGTACCGAACTGTTTGGCGAACAGGCCGGTCAGCGCCTGCATCTGGTCGCGGCCCGTGAACAGCGCGAACTTCTTCGGATCGCTCGAGCGAATCGCGGCGAGACGCTTTTCGAGCACGTCGAACGCGGTGTCCCACGAGACCGGCTCGAACTGCGCGCTGCCGCGCTGCGCGCCGGCCTTGCGCATCAAAGGCTGCGTAAGGCGCGCGGGCGAGTACTGCTTCATGATGCCGGAGGCACCCTTCGCGCAGATGACGCCCTGATTGAGCGGATGCTCCGGATTGCCGTCGATATAGCGCACCTCGCCGTCGCGCAGATGCACCCGGATGCCGCAGCGGCACGCGCACATGTAGCAGGTGGTGGTCTTGACATCGAGCCGTTCGTTCTGCGTGCGGGCGTGGTGCTCCATGGCCATCTCCGTCGTTGCTTCTGGTGGGCCGAAGCGCGCGTCATACGCGCTGCTCATACGATACCGACCATCGTATTCGCACCTGCCTCACAAGGGAAATCGCGATTTGCGAGCAAAACTATCTGGCGCACCGATAGTTTCGGTTTCGCTTTCAGCTATGCGCTTTTTTCGACGGCGTGTCCAGCCAGGTGAGATCGGTTGGGTGCGCTGGGACGCTCGTTTAAGCGCGGCCCTCCAGTTGCGCGATCAGCGCATCCGGAATTTCGACGCCCTCCTCGTATGCCGCCTGCGCAAGCTGCTCCCGGCGATAACCGGGCAGGCGCACGTCGTCATCCATCAGCATCATCTCGATCAGCGCCTCGACACGCGACAGATACGCGTCGTCGCCGGCCAGCGCGCCCGGGTCGATCACCCAGAACAGGTGGCCGATGCGCGAGCGCTCGCCCTCCTCGGTCAGGAACGAGCCCGCTTCGTAGCCGAAGTTCGCGCCGCTCAGCGCGGCGGCCAGCAGTTCGACCACGAGCGCGAGCATCGCGCCTTTCGCGCCGCCGAACGGCAGCATCATGCCATCGAGCGCGGTGCGCGCGGCGCTGCTCGGCCTACCAGCGCTTCGTCTTGATGTTGTGCACGTGGGCGTGCTCGCCGGCCGTGATCGGCGCGACCACCTTGCCGATGTCGACGCCGTACTTGAACACCGTGTCGCCAACGGCCATGTCCTTCAGCGCGATCTTGTGACCGATCGGAATGTCCTGCTTCGCCGGCACGGTGACGATTTCGTCGTCGTCCATGATCCATGCGTTGAGCACCGTGCCCGCCTTGATGCCCTCGACCACCGCCACGCCGACCGTGTCTTTCGCCTCGTGCAGCACGATGTGGATCGTTCTGCGCGGCGCCGACGCGCCCGCTGCGGTGTCGTTGATGTCTGCCGTGGGATTGCTCATGAGCGTCTCCATTCGTAGTTTGAATGCGGTGAGGGTGCCGCCGGGGCAGCGCAGCCAGGTGCGCCGCGGTGAATCGATATTAGGCGGCGACTTACCCAATGTCAACTAGGTCATATATATGTGTTAGACGACTGGGCGAGAACCGGGCTGTTGTCGCGATTCACCGACAACATACGATTCATCCAGATGGATTAGATGATCTGGTCGTTTAGAATCAGGGCAGGTTCAACCCCGGCGAGCGGCACGACTCGCGTATCCCAGAGGTTTTCATGAGCACGCTCGCGATCAATGCGCCCGCAGTGGGAGGCACACGGTACAAGGAGGTCAAGAGCGCGATTCTCGCGGCGCTCGCGGCCGGCGAATGGAAAGGCGGCGAATGCATTCCTTCGGAAAAGCGCCTCGCCGAACGCTTCGGCGTGTCGATCGGCACGCTGCGCAAAGCCATCGACGAACTGTGCGCCGAGAACATTCTGATCCGTCATCAGGGGCTCGGCACGTTCGTGGCGATGCATCAGCGCGACCGGCACTTCTTCCGCTTCTTTCGCATCGTGCGGCGCGACGGCGACAAGGCCTACCCGGTCGTCACGCTGATCGGGTTCAGGAAGGCGCGTGCCTCGCGCGAGGCGGCCGCCGCGCTCGGCATCGACACCGGCGCGCGCGTTCTGCAGTTCGTCAACGGGCTCGCGCTGCACGGCAAGACCGTGCTGATCGAACATATCACCGTGCCCGAAGCGCTGTTTCCCGGCTTGACGGAAAGCAAGCTGCGCAACCGGCCGAACACACTGTACAACTTCTATCAGGACGGTTTCGGCATCAACGTGGTCGAGACCGATGAGCATGTGAGCGTTGCGCTCGCCAATGAGCTCGAAAGCACACAACTAGGCGTCGAAGTCGGCGCGCCGCTGCTCGAGATCCGGCGCATCGCGTACTCGTATCGCCGCAGCGCGGTCGAACTGCGCATGTCGCGGCTCAATACCGAGGAGTACGAGTACATCGGCACGCGCGCGGCGCGCGACGATCAGAAATAGCGGACCTCGGTCGCCGCCTGCGCTTCATATCACATCTGCGCAAAAACGACAGGCCAATCGTCTTTCATTTTCGGCCGGCGCCAACCTGTCTAAAATAGCCGCACTTCCGCCCCCGAGAACCTCATGCTGGATACCCTCACGAGCGGCTCCGCGCCCATCAACGACGACTCCGGGATGTTCGAACTCGCGCCCGTGTCGCTGTGGCTCGAAGATTTCAGCGGCGTGCGCGCATTGTTCGACGCGTGGCGAGCCGCCGGCGTGACCGATCTGCGCGCCCATTTCGCCGAAGACCCGCGCCGCGTCGCCGAATGCGCTCATCGCATCCGCGTGATCAAGGTCAATCGCCAGACGCTCACGCAATTCGAGGCCGCCGATTTCGACACGCTGACGAGCAATCTCGCCTCGGTGTTCCGCGACGACATGCTGAAAACGCACCTCGAAGAGCTGTGCCAGCTGTGGGCCGGACAGTCGAACTTCACGAGCCACACGGTCAACTACACGCTCGGTGGACGGCGCCTCGACGTACTGCTGAAAGGCGCGGTGCTGCCCGGTCACGAGGAACGCTGGGACCGCGTGCTGGTGTCGACCGAAGACATCACCGAGCTCGAAGGCGCGCGGCGCCGCGTCGCGCAAGCGGAGGAATACGCGCGCGGGCTCTTCGAGCATTCGCCGGTATCGCTGTGGGTCGAGGATTTCAGTGCTGTCAAACGCCTGCTCGACGGCGCGCGCGCGGCCGGCATCAACGATTTCCGCGTGTTTACCGACGTCCATCCTGAGTTCGTCGAACGCTGCATGGCTGAAATCCATGTGCTCGACGTCAACCATCACACGCTCGGGATGTTCGGCGCGAAGGACAAGAAAACGCTGCTCGCGCGCCTCGCCGACGTGTTCCGCGACGACATGCGTCCGCATTTCCGCGAGCAGTTGATCGAACTGTGGGACAACAAGCTGTTCCAGCAGCGCGAGGTGCTCAACTATTCACTCGACGGCAACGAGGTGCACGTACACCTGCAATTCTCGGTGCTGCCAGGCCACGAACCGGACTGGGACCTCGTACTCGTCGCGCTGACCGACATCACCGCGCGCAAGAAGGCCGAGGCCTACCTCGAATTCCTCGGCAAGCACGACGTGCTGACCAAGCTGCGCAACCGCTCGTTCTACGTCGACGAGCTGAACCGGCTCGAACGCAAGGGACCGTGGCCCGTGACGATCATCATGGCCGACCTGAACGGCCTGAAGCGCGTGAACGATCAGCTCGGTCACGCGGCCGGCGACGCGCTGCTGCGGCGTGCCGGCGAAGTGCTCGCGAAGGCGATGGAATCGCCGTTCCACGCGGCCCGCATCGGCGGCGACGAGTTCGCGGTCCTGATGCCCGATACCGACGAGCGCGGCGGCGCGGCGATGATCGACGCGATCCGCCAGCTCGTCGAGATGAACAACCAGTTCTATCCGGGCTCGCCGCTGAGCTTCTCGATGGGCGCGGCAACCTGCCAGCGCGGCGATCGGCTGGAAGCGGGCGTGCAGCGCGCCGACCTGCTGATGTACGAGGAAAAGCGCGCGCACTACGGGGCGCAGCCGGGGGCGGACGCGGCGGCGAAGTAACGCTCGCCGGCGTCAGGCGTTCACCACGCCAACGCAACGCTCAACCTCAGCCCGGCAGCTTGGCCGCGAGCACATCCAGCTTGACGATGCTCGGCGGCGACGCGAACAGCTCGCCCGCCTTCTCCATCAACGCGGCCGCGACCTTGCCGTTCAGATGCGCGTCGCGGCCGGCTTCGTCGTCGAACGCGTCGAAAATGGCGTACGTCGACGGACCGAGCTTCAGACCGAACCACGCGGCGGTGGCCGGCTCCTGCTCGACGAGCGGCAGGCCGCCGAGCAAAAACGCCTCGACTTCCTTTTCCTTACCGGGCTTGGCTTCCAGACGGACATACAAAGCGAGCTTGACCATGATGCGACTCCTGGTGAGTTCGGCAGCGAACGGTCCTTTCAAAGCGCTTTGAAAAGTATAGGCGGCGTCGGCTGAGGCTGCGCCGGACCTACCCCGCTAGCAAGTCACGCACCCGGAAAGCGCAGCTCGAAGCGCACGACGCCCGGTCGCGGACACACCACACGCGCGCCGCCGCCATGCAGATGCATGATCGCCTTCACGATCGCGAGCCCGAGTCCGTTCGATTCGGTGAGCGCGCTGCGCGCCGCGTCGCCGCGATAGAAGCGGTCGAACAGCCGGTCGAGTTGCACGGCGGGAATCGGCTCGCCCTCGTTTTCGACCGTCACCAGCGCGCCTGCTTCGTCCTGCGCGCCGCGCAGGCGCACGATCGTGTCGCCCGCGCCGTAACGCACCGCGTTGACGACCAGATTGTTAATGGCGCGGCGGCACAGCATCGGATTGGCAGACGCGACGCCCGCCGCGTCGACTTCGAAACGCATCCCGCGTTCGTCGGCCAGGCCTTCGAAATAGTCGGCGATCCTGATGAGCTCGCCATGCAGATCGACCGGCTGCCGCTCGATCGACAACGCCGCATGATCCGCATGCGCGAGAAACAGGATGTTCTCCGCGATATGGCTCAGGCGATTCAACTCCTCGAGATTCGATTCGAGCAGTTGCTGATATTCGTCGGCTTCGCGCGGCTGGGCGAGCGCCACCTGGGTTTGGCCGACCAGCGCGCCGACCGGCGTGCGAATCTCGTGCGCGAGATCGGCGGAAAACTGCTGCAGGCGTTGATAGCCGTCGGCGAGACGATCGAGCATCGCGTTGAACGCGTGTGTGAGTTGACGCAGTTCCACCGGCGCCGCTTCGTCGTCGAGCCGGACCGCCAGGTTCGTCGGACTGATTTGCGCGGCCCGCGTGGCGATCTCGCGAACCGGTCGCAGCGCGCGGCGCAGCACGCCGTAAGCGAGCAGCGTCGCGGCCAGCATGCCGCTCAGCGTCGCCAGCACGATGCGGTTGCGGTATTCGGCCAGCATGCGCATTTCGTTCGTCATCGGATGGCCTGCGATCACCTCGACTTCGGCGCCATCCTCGCGCGCTGTCGCGGTCGCAAACGCCCAATGCACCGGCACGCCGTCGGAGAGGCGCGTCTGACGCATGTCGGCGGCACCCGGCGGATTGCCCGCCGGGCCGGCCGGTAGATCAGGCACCGCGAACCTGCCCGGATTCACGTCGACGAACGGCGCTTCGCCCGGCCGCCGGAAGATCAGCACGTCCTCTTCCGCGCCGAGCATCGTCTCGAACAGCAGCGGGCGCTTTTTTAATTCGCTGACCGAATAAAGGTCGTGCACGATGCGGCTGAAATGCTCGACACGGCCGCTCAGCACGACGTCGGCGCGGCGTTGCAGCGAGACTTCGGCGGAATGATAGAAATACGCGCCGAGCGAGCCGATCACCGCGCAGGCGATCAGCGCGAACAGCAACGTGGTGCGCGCGATCAGCGAGCGTTCGCTCCAGAGTTTCATGCGCCGTCGCCGAACGTGTAGCCAATGCTGCGCACCGTGTGAATCAGCTTCTTCCCGAACGGGTGATCGACCTTCGCGCGCAAGCGCTTGATCGCCACGTCGACCACGTTGGTGTCGCTATCGAAGTTCATGTCCCACACCTCCGATGCGATCTGCGAGCGTGACAGCGCTTCGCCCTCGCGGCGCACCAGCAGATGCAGCAGCATGAACTCCTTGTTGGTCAGCGCAATGTCGACGCCCTCGCGCGTGACCCGGCGGCGCAATACGTCGAGCTTGAGGTCGGCGACTTCGAACACGTCGCTCTCGCGGATCACGCCACGGCGCAACAGCGTGCGAACGCGCAGCACCAGCTCGGTAAACGAAAACGGTTTGACCAGGTAGTCGTCGGCGCCGAGTTCGAGACCGCGAATGCGGTCGCTGACCTGATCGCGCGCGGTCAGGAAAATCACCCGCAGATCGCGCCGCGCACGCAACGCCCGCATGATTTCCCAACCGTCGATGCCGGGCAGCATCACGTCGAGAACGACCAGTTCGTATTCATGCTCGAGCGCCAGATGCAGGCCGTCCGTGCCGGTGCGCGCGAGGTCGACCGCGTAGCCATGCTCGCGCAGGCCCTTCTTCAGATAGTCGCCGGTTTTCGGATCGTCTTCGATGACCAGAATGCTCATGATGCTCGCTGCTCCTCTCGCGCGATTCGACCGTAAAGGCCGCGCTCGCACGCGCAAAAAAGCCTGATGACAGCGCTCGAGAACAACCGCAGCGCTCCCGGCGGCCATTCTACGTGGCCGCCATCGACCCTTGATGACGTTTTTGTCATCCTCCCGTCACTCTGACGAGCCGATGCGACGGCTAGTCTGAACGCACCGTCCACCACGCTGCATCCCTTCCTGGAGTTGCCTCATGAAGACCCGCATGAAGATCGCCCGCGCACGAACGCTGCGCGCCCTCGCCGTCCCCGCACTCGCCGCCGTGTTGCTCGCGACGACGTTCGCGGCTTCGGCCCAGACCGCCGCGCCGACCGGCGTGCGCGGCACGGTGACGTCGCTGTCGGGCGATCTGCTCAAAGTCCACACGCGCGATGGTCAGGACGTCGACGTGAAGCTCGCCGCCGACACGCCGATTCGCGGCGTCACGCTCGCCAACGTCAGCGACATCAAGCCGGACAGCTACGTCGGCACCGCCGCGATTCCGCAGCCCGACGGCACGTTGAAGGCGCTCGAAGTGCATGTATTCCCGCCGAGCATGCGCGGTTCGGGCGAAGGTCATCGGCCGTGGGATCTCGGCGCGAACAGCACGATGACGAACGGCACGGTCGGCTCGCTCTTGGTCAGCAACGGCCGCACGATTACCATCAAGTACAAGGATGGCGAGAAGAAGATCGTGATTCCGCAGGACGTGCCCATCGTCAGTCTGGAGCCGGGCAGCCGCGCGTTGCTCACGCCCGGCACGAAGGTCGTGCTGTTCGCGCACAAGGAAGCGGACGGCGCGATGGCGGCGAATTTCATTTCGGCCGGCGAGCATGGCGTGACGCCGCCGATGTAAAGCGGCGCGTCGTTCGTCTTCCTCCCCCTCGTCTTTGAAGACTATGCCCGACTCGCAAGCATTTCTGGTCGTTCATCCCCTCGTCGTTCGCGTGACGCACTGGATCAATGCGTTCGCGATGGTCTGCATGGTGATGAGCGGCTGGGCGATTTATAACGCGTCGCCGATCTTTCCGTTCCGGTTCCCCGTGTGGGCGACGGTCGGCGGATGGCTCGGCGGCTCGATCGCATGGCACTTCGCGGCGATGTGGCTGCTGTGCGCGAACGGCCTGCTGTATCTCGCGCATGGCGTCGCGAGCGGCCATTTGCGTCGCAAGCTGGTGCCGGTGCGTGTCCGCGAGCTGGCGCGCGATGCGGCGCTGGCGTTGCGCCTCAGACTGCCGCACGAGACCGGTAGATACAACGCCGTGCAGCGCGCGTTGTATCTGCTGGTACTGCTGCTCGGCGTGCTGCTGGTCGCATCGGGACTATCGATCTGGAAGCCGGTGCAATTGTCGTGGCTAACCGCGCTGTTCGGCGGCTTCGATTTTGCGCGCCGCGTGCATTTCGTCGCGATGGCCGGCGTGGTCGGCTTTGTCGTCGTGCATCTGCTGCTGGTGCTGCTGGTGCCGCGCACGTTGCCGCCGATGGTCACCGGACGCGCCCGGCGCAACGCGCAGCGCATCGATCAAGCCTCCCAGAGGACTCGCGCATGAGCGCCCCGCAACGAACCGACATGGCGAACGATACGCACGCCAATACAGAAGACGCGCGCCGCTCACGCATCGTGCTTGCCGAGCACCGGCCGCGGATCGAGCAGTTGCAACGCCGCTTGTTTCTGCGCTCCTCGCTATCGATCGGCGCGCTCGCGATGCTGTCCGGCTGCAACCTGCAGGACAACGATTCCGTCGACAAGGTGCTATGGGCGATGTCGCGCTGGAACGACCGCGTGCAGGCGTGGCTGTTCAATCGCAACAAACTCGCGCCGACCTATTCGGCGCGCGATATCACCGATCCGTTTCCGTTCAACGCGTTCTATCCCGAGTTCGACGCGCCCGATATCGACGGCTCGACCTATCGGCTCGAAGTATCGGGGCTCGTCGCGGATAAACGCGGCTGGAGTCTCGAGCAGCTGCGCAGGTTGCCGCAGGTCTCGCAGATCACGCGTCACGTGTGCATCGAAGGATGGAGCGCGATCGGACAATGGAGCGGCGTGCCGTTTCGCACGTTTCTCGAACTGATCGGTGCCGATCTGAGCGCGCGCTACGTCGGTTTCAAATGCGCGGACCGCTATTACTCGAGCCTCGACATGGCGAGCGCGCTGCATCCGCAAACGCAATTGACGCTCGATTTCCGCAACGCGCCGCTGCCGGCCAGATACGGCTATCCGCTGAAGCTGCGCGTGCCGACCAAGCTCGGCTTCAAGAACCCGAAGCACATCGCCGCGATCTTCGTGACCAACACGAACCCGGGCGGCTACTGGGAAGATCAGGGCTACAACTGGTTCAGCGGGCTTTAGACCGCGGTCACATAACGCGGCACCGGCTTGTGCGCGCGCGGCGGCGGCGCATCGTGAGCGACGCGCATGCGCTTGACCTCGTCGACGGGACTCAGGCCGAACAGCCGCTTGAACTCGCGGCTGAACTGCGACGCGCTTTCGTAACCGACCCGCACGGCGGCCGCGCCCGCATTCAAGCCATCCTGCACCATCAACAGACGCGCGTGATGCAGACGCGTGGTCTTCACGTACTGCATCGGCGAGGTCGCGGTGACCGCCTTGAATTGCGCATGAAACACCGCGAGGCTCATGCCGGCCTCGGCCGCGAGCGTATCGACATCGAGCGACGCGTGGTAGTCCGCATGAATGCGCCGCAGCGCTTTCGCGATGCGGCCAAAGTGATTCTGATGCGTGAGCGCCGCGCGAATCGCGCCGCCCTGCTCGCCGGTCAACACGCGATAACAGATTTCCCGGACGATGCCAGGCGCCAGGATTTGCGCGTCGAGCGGCGACGCGAGCGCCTCCAGCAGACGCTGCACCGCGCTGCTCAGTGCGGCATCGAGCGGCGTCGAATACATGCCGGCCGGTTCGTATTGCGCGAGGCCCTGGGTTTCGTTGAGCGCCATCAGCAGTTCGGCGACCATCGTCAGATCGACGCGCACCGACATGCCGAGAAACGGCTCCTGTTCGCTTGCCTCGGTCTCGCATTCGAACGGCAACGGCACCGACAGCACCAGGTACTGCTGTGCGTCGTACTGGAACACCTGATCGCCGAGATAGCCGCGCTTGCGCCCCTGACAGACGATCACGATGCTCGGCTCGTACATGACCGGCATGCGCGGCATAGGACGATTCGCGCGCAGCAGGCTGACGCCTTCGAGGCTCGAGCGCGTCATGCCGGCATTCGGCGCGAGCAGGTTGAACAGTTCGAGCAAGCGGCGTTGCGCGGAGTCTTCCGGAATGGAACCGACAGCTTGAGTGGACATGACGATATGGCGACGGCCAGGAGAATAATGCTTGAAATTTAGCATCAAACAGCCTGTCGCGCTGCCCCTCCAGAGTTTTAGGCAAACCTTCAAGACGATCAGGTATTCCCCGGGCGGCGCCGGGTCCCTAAGATGGGAACCCTGCCGGATCGCCTTTTTCGACGCGCGCAGCGTGCGCGGTCATCGACCGCCATGCGCCGACTGCTTGCCAATGGCGGCCCCCAACGCTCGCGCCCCGATCCCGGTTCATGCTGCGGCCCGCCGCATCCGCAACCCCGTGTTGCGCATCGTCGGCGCGTCGCATGTTGCGCCATCACCCTCTTTGCTGGAGCCATCCATGAGCACGACGTATGCCTATGCAGCGACCGACGCCACCGCGCCGCTCGCCCCATTTGAAATCCAGCGCCGCGCACCGCGCGCCCATGACGTGCAGATGGAAGTGCTGTACTGCGGCGTGTGCCATTCCGACCTGCATCAGGCGCGCAACGAATGGAAGAACACGATCTACCCGGTCGTGCCGGGCCACGAGATCGTAGGCCGTGTGACCGCGGTTGGTCCGAACGTGACGAAGTACAAGGTCGGTGAACTGGTCGCGGTCGGCTGTCTGGTCGATTCGTGCCGCACCTGTTCGAGCTGCGCGGAAGGTCTCGAGCAGTATTGCGAGAACGGTTGGGTGGGCACGTATAACGGTGTCGATCGCGTCGACGGACAGGTCACTTACGGTGGCTATTCGACGCAACTGGTCGTCGATGAGGCTTTCACGCTGCGCGTGCCGCGGAATCTCGACGCCGCGGGTGTCGCGCCGCTGCTGTGCGCGGGCATCACCACGTATTCGCCGCTACGCACGTGGGGCGTGGGCCCGGGCAAGAAGGTCGGGATTGTCGGCCTCGGTGGACTCGGCCATATGGGTGTGAAGCTGGCTCGGGCGATGGGCGCGCAGGTCGTGCTGTTTACGACTTCGCCGTCGAAGATCGAGGATGCGAAGCGGCTTGGCGCGCATGAAGTCGTGGTTTCGAAGAATCCGCAGGAGATGGAAGCGCATGTGAATAGCTTCGATTTCATTCTCAATACGGTGGCTGCGCAGCATGATCTGAATCCGTTTTTGAATCTGCTCAAGCGTGACGCGACGATGACGTTGGTGGGTGCTCCGGAGCACGATCATCCGTCGCCGCAGGTGTTCAATCTGATCTTCAAGCGGCGGCGCCTTGCTGGTTCGCTGATTGGCGGTATTGCCGAGACGCAGGAGATGCTCGATTTCTGTGGCGAGCATGGCATTACTTCTGATATTGAAATGATTCCGATGCAGAAGATTAATGAAGCTTATGAGCGCATGCTCAAGAGCGATGTGAAGTATCGGTTTGTGGTTGATATGGATTCGATGCGGAAGTAATAGCAACTTTTTTGGCCGCGCAGCGGGTGGTTTTTTTGCGCCTGCGGCGCGGGGTTCTGTTTTGTTGTTGTGTTTTTTTGCCTTCGCACTTTTTTCTGTGTTCTTAGGGCGTTGGCCTTTCCTTGATTTCTTGTCGGTCTATTGGCGTTGCCCCTGTGCGGGGCGGCACCTACTTTCTTTGCTGCTGCAAAGAAAGTAGGCAAAGAAGACAGCTTTAAACCGCTAACTCTTAAGCGGGTCCCTCTGTATACCGCGGGTAGTGGTGCATCTGGAATCTGTGTTCCCGCACACTCCGCGTTAGTGACAAGGCCGTCATTCCTCCGGCGGCGCTGCGCGCGCCGAAGCGCTGTTCTCAAACCATTGGTTGTTTCGGCGCGTCGCCGAGGCGCAGCCGATGGCCTCACCAACCTAAAAAAACAGTCTGGTTTTCCTTGCATACCCGTCCGCGACGCACGTAGTGCGGAGCGGGATGGATGACGGCTTTGTCACTGCCGTGGAATGTGCGGGGGCACGGATTCCAGATGCACCACTGCCATTCGTGGAGCACGGTGCCCGCTTAAGAATTAGCGGTTTGAGCTGTCTTCTTTGCCTACTTTCTTTGCAGCAGCAAAGAAAGTAGGTGCCGCCCCGCACAGGGGCAACGCCAATAGACCGACAAGAAATCAAGGAAAGGCCAACGCCCTAAGAACAAAGACAAATCCGCCGCAGGCAAAAAAACAGAAAACCATTTGGAGCATCCCAGTGATCGACAGAATAACTGCAATGCGCACATTCATCCGAATTGTGGACACCAACAGTTTCACCCGCGCAGCGGAGTCATTAAACATTCCGCGTGCAACGGCGACGACGATCGTCCAGAACCTGGAAGCCCTGCTGGGCACAGCGCTGTTAGTCCGTACGACGCGCCGCCTGAGCATCACGCCAGAAGGCGCGGCCTACTACGAACGCTGCGCGCAAATCCTGGCCGACATCGACGAAATGGAAGCCAGCCTCCGTAATTCGACCGACAACCTCACCGGCCGCCTCCGCATCGAAATGCCCAGCGCGGTAGCGAGTGCAATCGTGCTGCCGTCGCTAGACGACTTCCACACCCGTTACCCGAACCTCGACCTCGCGATCGGCGTCAGCAACCGCACCGTCGATCTGGTCTCCGAAGCAATCGACTGCAGCATCCAGCTCGGTGAATTGCCCGATTCCAATCTCGTCGCGCGGCAACTCGGCACGCTCGATCAGGTCACCTGCGCGAGTCCGGCCTACCTGGCCCGCCACGGCACGCCCGCCGATCTCGACGATCTGCGCGCGCACGTCGCGGTCAACTGCGTGTCGCCGCATAGCGGCCGCGAATGCGACTTCGATTTCGAAGTGAGCGGTGAAGCGCGCAAGGTCAAGCTCAACGGCTTCGTACAAGTCAGCGACGAACAGGCGTACCTGACCTGCGGACTGCAAGGCCTCGGCATGATCCAGCCCGCGCGCATCGCCGCGCAGCCTTACCTCGATTCGGGCTTGCTGCATGAAGTGCTGCCGCAATGGAAACCCGTGCCGATGCCGGTCTCGGTCGCGTATGTGAAGAACCGCCGCGTGTCGCCGCGCGTGCGCGCGTTCGTCGATTGGCTCGCGGAACTGTTCGAGAAAGCCGGGCACGTCGAGCAGGATCTGTCGCGCGTGCGTCAGTTGCTGCGCGGCCTGCATCCCGCGTGAAGCGGGTGCGGGCGCGCGGCGCTCGCGCGTTGACTAGTCCAACGGCCGCACCGGCACCGGCCGCGTCAACAGATCGACATAGAAATTAAAAAACGCCGGATTATCAAATCGTTTGACGACCGTCATCTTCTGCAACCCCGGCGGCGGCGAACTCGTGTAGCCCTTTGCCTTGCCATCGTTGGCGCCGAAGCCCGTATCCACCTCCACCCACTCCTCGACGGTCTGCGTCGCGAACGACGGATGCATCAGATAAGCGAGCGTCAGCGTGTCCCAGATGTTCGTCGTGTAGTTCGGATTGGTCTCGAAGCCGTTCTTGCCGTCGTATCCGTAGCCGTTCAGCGTCCTGAACAGTTGCGTGATGATGGTCTGCTTCGCCGGATCGTGCGCGACGCGATCGTACAGTGCCTTGTCCATTTTCACGGTATCCGTCACGTCGAGCGGAATCACCGTCTGTTTGATCGGCAGACGCAGCACCGCTTTCGCCGCTGCGGGATCGAACCACCAGTTGAATTCGGCGGTGGGCGTGGTATTGCCCCGCACGTCGATCGCGCCGCCCATGTAAATGATCTGCTTGATCAGCGGCACGATCTCGGGATGCTCGCGCGTGGCCAACGCGATGTTGGTCAGCGGGCCGATCGCGAGGATCGTCACCTCGCCCGGGTACCGCTTGACCGATTCGGCGATGAAGTCGATCGCGCTCTGGCTCTGCACCTTCGTGTGCGTCGCGAAGCCGTCCGGCGGCGCGACGAGGTCGCTAGCCGAGTTCGGCTCGGGCTTGCTCCATGCGCCAACATAGCCATCGCCGCCGGGGAATTCCTTCAGTTCCCGCTGGATCGTTTTGAAGTCGTGCGTCAGTGCGTAGTTGGCGCCCGCATAGACGCCGATCTGTTGTTCGACGCCGAGTCGTTCGACCGATTTCAGCGCATCGGCAACACCTTGCTTCAGCCACTGATTGCCCGACACCACGGTAATGCCGAGCACTTTCAGCGAGCCCTGCGCCTGCAATTGCGCGGCCATCACCCCGAGCTGGCCGTCATCGCCGAGCGTGTTGTAGTCGCTGTCGATGATCACCTTCGGCGGATCGCTCCGGGCATCGAGACTGCTGCTGGCGCAAGCCGTGAGATCGAGTGTGATTGCCACGCTTGCCGCCCAGATCAATGCCACGAGAATTCGCCCCATCGATGCCCCGTTTGGAATGCCGCTGAGTGACGCGGACAAGGAAACCATCATAGGCGCAAGCCGTATGAATGACGAATGATCAGCGCGGCAACGACAGCACACGCAAAAGCGGCTCGCGACGCCACTGCAACGTCGCGAGCCGCTTCGAATAGCGCGCTGTCAAAAGCCCGTTACTGCGATTCCTCCGCCCACACGGCGTTCTCCCGCGTCATCAACGCGGTCGATGCCGCCGGTCCGAACGTGCCCGCCGAGTATGAGCGCGGCCGCTCGCCCGACTTCGCCCAGCCTTCGAGAATCGGCTCGGCCCACGCCCATGCCGCTTCGAGTTCGTCGCGGCGCATGAAGTGCGTCAGACGTCCGCGGATCACGTCGATCAGAAGCCGCTCATAGGCTTCCGCGCGACGCTCGGTGAACGCCTGCTGCAGGTCGAGGTTCAGGCTCACCGGCAGCATGTGCATGCCGCTGCCCGGCTCTTTCGCGAGCACCTGCAACTGGATCGACTCTTCGGGTTGCAACTGGATCACCAGACGATTGCCGTAGGTTCGTCCGCCGCTCGGGATGATCGAGAACGGCAGATCGGAGAATTCGATGACGATCTCCGACAGCTTCTTCTGCATCCGCTTGCCGGTGCGCAGGAAGAACGGCACGTTGGCCCAGCGCCAGTTGTTGATCCGCGCGCGCAACGCGACAAAGGTTTCGGCGCGGCTGCCCGCCGGCACGTTGTCTTCCTCGAGGTAGCCCTTGACCGCCTCGCCATCCACCGCGCCCGCCGTGTACTGGCCGCGCACCGTGTCGCGCGCGATGTCCTCGGGCGTCATCGGCCGCAGCGAGCGCAGCACCTTCAGCTTTTCGTCGCGCACCGCGTCGGGATCGAGCGACACCGGCGGCTCCATCGCGACGATGCACAGTAGTTGCAGCAGGTGGTTCTGCACCATGTCGCGCAGCGCGCCGGTCTTGTCGTAGAATCCCGCGCGGCTGCCCACGCCGACCGTTTCGGCCACTGTGATCTGCACGCTCTTGATGTACGGCGCCTGCCACAGCGGCCCGAAAATCGGATTGCCGAAGCGCAGCACCATCAGGTTCTGCACGGTTTCCTTGCCGAGGTAGTGGTCGATCCGGTAGATCTGCGCTTCTTCGAAATGCTTGCCGACCGCGTTGTTGATCTCCTGAGCGGACGCGAGATCGTGGCCGAGCGGCTTTTCGAGCACCACCCGCGAATTGCCATCGACGAGCCCGGCCGACGACAGGTTGTCGCAGATATGGGTGAACAGATCCGGCGACGTCGCCAGATAGAACACGCGGTTCACGCCGTCGCGCGACGCTTCCTTCAGGCGCAGGTAGTCCTCGGCCGCATCGACGTCCATCCGCACGTATTCGAAAATCGCGAGGAATTTGTCCCACGCCGACGCGTCGAACGCTTTTTCGTCGATGAAGGGCTTGGCCTTCTGCTCCATGAATTCGCTGATGTATTCCTCGCGCGACCAGGGCTTGCGCCCGATCGTCAGAATGCGGGTGTCGGGCGGCAGGTTGCAGTGCAGATGCGCCATGTACAGCGCGGGCAGCAGCTTGCGGAACGACAGGTCGCCGGTGCCGCCGAAGATGATCATGTCGAGCGGCAGGTCAGGTGTGGCAGGAGCTTGTTGGGTCGTCATGGCACGGTCGCAGCGTCTAGGGGGAAGGCGTCGATCAGGAATCGGCGGCGGGCGGACGGGCTACGGCTCACGTCCGCTATGGCGCTTTTTCCGGCAAACATCTATGGTGCAACGTTTTGAGATAGTTTGCACGGCAGCATCTGCCGCAGGTTAGCGCAAGTTGCCAACCTTGCGTGCCAGACAGTCGTTTTTTCGGGATATTTTGCGGGATTATTTGCCGGTTGGGCCGCTGACGGTCAGCCGCGCGCCAGCGCGTCACGCGCGACCCGGCACGCGGCCAGATCCCACGCCGCGCAGCCTACGCTCTTGAACACCACCGGCCCCGCCGGCAAGGGCTGCGTCTGCTCGAGCACCGCGGCGATCCCGCCCACCCGCGCCCAATCGACACCGGCCTGGATGAAATCGCCGGCCTCGTGCATTGCGCCAGCCTGATCGTCGACGAACAGCGCGCTGCCCGCGATCGTAGTCGCGCCGATCTCGACCATCTGCGGCGTGAAAGCGCCGACGCCGATCACGAGCCGCTCGGCGCGCGCCGTCTCGTCGTAGACCGGCTGTTTGCTCGTGGTCAACGCGATCACGACGTCGACCGAAGCGGGAATCGTCGCGCCCGCATCCGCGAGCGGCCGCAGCTCACGCACCTTGCCGCGCTGCGCCGCGCAGAACGCTTCGGCGCGCGCGGGCGCGCTGCCCTTGACCCACACGCGCGCGTCGGCAAACAGTTCGCCGATCGCCTCCAGATGATTGAGCGCCTGCGTGCCGGTGCCGATCAGCAGGAATTCACGCGGCGCGCCCGCGGCGAACGTCGCGATGCCGAGCATCGACATCGCAGCGGTCCGGCGCCCCGTCACTGTCGGACCATCGAGGATGAACAGCGTCTCGCCGGTATCGGCATCGAAGGCCATGACCTGACCGTGGATCGTCGGCAGATGGCGCGCGCCGTTGCTCGCGCACACATTGACGAGCTTGTGGATCGCGAGATCGGGCGCGGTGGCGGGCATCGACAGCATGACGCCACCGGCGTTCAGCGGCACGACGAGCCGCTCGGGGCTCACGATGCGTCGTTGCGCGTAGTCGATGCTAGCGCGCCTCAACGCGTCGACAAGCGCTGCGTAAGGCATCAGCCGCGCGGTGGCGGCGGCGTCGAAGATCTGCGTGATCGGGCGGGTCATGGGCGGAACGATCCAATGGGGGATGGAGTGGGCATGACGTCACCGTAACCGAGCGCGAAAAAATTGACCAGTCGTGTGGACGTCTACTGCCCGCCGAATCGCGAACTCCGCTTCATGCCCAGCGCGCCGGCTAGCTCGTGCCGCGGCTGAGCGTCATCCCCCGCCCTGCATGGAAACGCGAGATCGTCGCGAACGGCAGGTACACGTCGGACTGGTGCGGCGCGACGCCCGACGGGTTGTGAAACCACACGCCGCCGCGATCCCGCCCGTGCAGCAGGATCAGATGACCGCCCCGCCGCTGGTTCGTCCGCTCCGGATAGCGGATCTCGGGACTGACCGACACGATCGCGAGCGTATCGTCGTCGAGCCGCGCCGCGATCTCCTCGAGCGACGCCTGCGGCAGCACCTCGATATCGAGGCCGAACGCCGGGCCCGCCCAGTCGGCGAACGGCCGGTAGATCAGACCGTCGACGCCACCATCGTCGCGCAACCGGTATACGCCGTGCCGCAGCGCGTCGTCGAGCAGTGCGGCGCGCGGCGCGTGATCGATGCTCCAGTAGTCGAGAGCCGACTCGAGGCACGTCAGCCCGCACAGGCGTTGCGCCCAGAAGCGATAGCGCTCGGGGTCGGCGAAACCGCTGCGCTGCCAGTGCGGATCGTCGCACGGGTCGCGCTGCTGTTCGACGATGGCGCGCACCCACTCGGGGCTGCCCCATTGCGTGTAGTACGGGACGTCGGCGTGGCGGAGAACGGGTTCGGTCATCGGTGGTATCGGTCGGGTTGGGTTGTATCGGGTCGGGTCGCGCGGGGTTACAGCATGCTGCGCGGCCGCTTCATCGTGCCGTCGAAGAAACGCTGCAAACGGAACGCCGACAGATCGAGCGACGGCTCGCCGCCATCGTTGAGTTCAGCCAGCAGCTTGCCGACGATCGGCCCCATCGCGAAACCGTGACCGCAGAAGCCGGTCGCGATCGTCAGGCCCGGGACCTGCGGCGGCGCATCGATCACCGGAATGCCGTCGGGCAACACGTCGATCAGCCCCGCCCACGCCTCGACCACCTGGGCGTCGCGCAACGCCGGAAACAGTGCGCGCAGCTTTTTCAGCGCGCGCGGCGCGTGGCGCGCGTTCGGCTGCGGATGCGGGTCGCGCGGATAGAGCACGCGTTCGGCGTCGGGCACGCCGCCCGGCAGACGTTCGCGCAGATCGTGCAAACAGGCGCCGTTCAGATGGAAGCTGAACTTCTCGCGCTGCGTCCACAGTTCGGGCAAAAACCATTTCAGCGCGCGGAAATGACCGAGCGTCATGTCGAGGTCGACCTGCATGTCGTCGGCGAGATTGATCGCGCCGTTCGCGCGCTGCCGGATGCCGAGACCGTGGCCCCAGAAGGTCGACGCCGTGATCGGCGGCAACGGATTGGTGCGCATGCAGGTACCGCGCACGGCCTGCTGCGGCAGTTCGAGACCGAGCGTCCCGAACAGCCGCCAGCTGCTCGCGCCGGCCACGCAGATCAGACGCGAGGTACGAATCGTGCCGCGCTCGGTGACCACACCAGCGATCGCACCGCCCGCGCGTTCGACGCCGACCACGCCGCAGCCCTCGAAAAACAGCGCGCCGGCTTGGGCCGCCCGTGCCGCGAAGGCCGCGGCGACGCGGCGCGGTTCGGCCTGACCGTCGCTTGGCGTGTACAGGCCGCCGAGCGCGGGGCCCTGCATGCCGGTCACCACGGCGTCGATCTGCCTGCGGTCGAGCGTGCGGGTATCGAGGCCATACTGACGCGCGACCTCGGTCCATTGCTGAAACGATGTCCAGTCTTCGTCATGGGTGGCGACATACAGGCAACCGCCCTGGCGCCATTCGAGATCGAAATTCAGCTCACGTTCGAGTTCTTTCCACAATGGAATGCTGGCCATCATCAGCGGCACCTCCGCGGCTTCGCGACCCTGCTGACGCACGAAGCCCCACGCGCGCGATGACTGCTGCCCGGCGATCCGCGACTTGTCGAGCACCGCCACCGACAGGCCGCGCCGCGCCAGGTAATAAGCGGCCGCGCAGCCCATGATGCCGGCACCGGCGATCACGACGTCGGCGTGGCTGGGAAACGGTTGGTCGGCGGGCGTGAAGGTCGAGTGCAGCGGGTAAGTCGTGGTCATGGGTGGGCGGATTGGCGATGTGGGCGTCATCTTCGCAGTGGGAGCCATTGTCCGCAATGACGAGCGACGTCGGCACCGCGGCTGGTCGCAGCCGGGACAGCGCAGCCGGCGCCTGCCGGAATGCCCGATTATCCGTCACACGAATATTCGTCGATTATGCGTCACGCAAATATTTGACAAATATTCGTCTCATGCATAAATTGCGTTTATTCGTCTCGCAGATAATCCGCCATGCTCCACCTGATCGCCACGTCGGACCAGCTCGCGCAGTTGCTAGCGGCCAGCCGCCGCCAGGCCGGCCTCACGCAGACCGAGGCCGCCGCGCGCGTCGGCGTGAGCCAAAGCCGCATTTCCGCGCTCGAAACCGATGCGAGCGGGCTCACGCTCTCCCAGCTGCTCGCGCTGTGCGGCGCCTACGGCCTGCAACTGCAGTTGCGCGACAAAAATCAGCCGAGCTCCGAGCCGGCACCGAACGTCGAGTGGTGAGATGGCCCGGCAAACCGCTTCGAAGGCATTGTCGGTGTGGGCCAACGGCGAGCGCGTCGGGCTCTGGCGGCTGCCCGCGCGCGGCCCGATGGAGTTCGCCTACGACGCCGCCTGGATCGCGTCGCCCGCGGGTCGTCCGCTGTCGCTGTCGCTGCCGTTCACGCCCGGCAACATGACGCACAAAGGGCCGCGGGTGCTCAACTACTTCGACAACCTGCTGCCCGACAGCGACGTGATCCGCAAACGCATCGCGCAGCGCTACCGGACCGAAACGCTCGAAGCATTCGACCTGCTGCAGGCCATCGGCCGCGACTGCGTCGGCGCGGTCCAGCTGCTCGCCGAAGACGACGCGCCGGCCGGGGTCCAGCGCATCGAAGGCACGCCGCTTTCCGACGACGACATCGAGGCGCTGCTCGCGCAGACGGTCGGCAAACCGACGCTCGGCGCGCCCGACGAATTTGACGACTTCCGCATCTCGCTCGCCGGCGCGCAGGAGAAAACCGCGCTGCTGTGGCACGACGGCCAATGGCAACGGCCGCACGGCGCGACGCCGACCACGCATATCTTCAAGCTGCCGCTCGGGCTGGTCGGCAACCGGCTCGCCGATCTCAGCACGTCGGTCGAAAACGAGTGGCTGTGTCTGCGGATTCTGCGCGCGTTCGGCCTGCCGGTCGCGAACACCGAGGTGCTCAGGTTCGGCAAGCAGCGCGTGCTCGCCGTCGAACGCTTCGACCGGCAGATGCATTCGAGCGGCCGCTGGCTGCTGCGTCTGCCGCAGGAAGATTTCTGCCAGGTCTACGGCGTGCCGTCGCATCGCAAGTACGAAAACGAGGGCGGCCCCGGCGTGCTCGACCTCGCGCGGATTCTGCAGCAATCGGTCGAGGCGCGGCAGGACATCGAGACCCTGCTCGCGAGCCAGATCCTGTTCTGGATGCTGGCCGCGCCGGACGGCCACGCGAAGAACTTCAGCATCCGCCTGCTCGCCGGTGGCCAGTACCGTCTGACGCCGCTTTACGACGTGATGTCGATCTGGCCGGTCGAGGGCAACGGCCCGAACCAGTGGTCGTGGTACAAGGCGCGGCTTGCGATGGGTCTATGGTCGCGCAGCAAGCACGATGCGTTTCGCGACGTGCAGCGGCGACACTTCAACGCGATGGCGTTGAAGTGCTCGTACGGCGCCGACGCCGAGCCGCTGCTCCAGCGTCTGATCGAGCAGACACCTGGCGTGATCGAGCGGGTCTCGGCGGAGTTGCCCGAGCGCTTTCCGGGCAAGGTCGCCGAGCGGATTTTCAAAGGACTTCAAAATTCGGCGGCCCGGCTCGACACGATGCCGGCAAGCTGAACGCGGACCGCGCGTGTGCCGGCGCAAACCCGATCCCTCCGGACACACGTTTGATTGCGCCTCTCGCCTGGCTTTTCCGCAAGGGCGGAGCTGCCGGGCTTTGCGGCAAGCGGCCGGATCCGTCGCCTTGCGCACTACTCATTCGTGGATTCCCTACGGTTTCGTCATCGTTTCACCGGTAGAATGCCTTTTGATGCTCAATGCATCAAAAGTCACCGGCACGGCCATGGCGTCGCTTGCATCAGCGGACTCGGCGGCCGGTCTGACAAAATCATAAATGGTGATTTTTTTTACGGTACATTTGCTGTCCCCGCGTGACCGATTCATGCGCATAGCATGCGCAGGGTCGGCTTGCGCCTGCCGACCGCGCTCCAGATGTACCTTTTAACCCGGCGGATTTTCACCCAGCATGGCCAACGAAACACACTCACCCGACTCCATCGCGGTTGCCGAGCGCGTGCGCGAGTTGATGAGCAGGCATGGAATCGGCAAGCGACAGCAAACCACGGAGCTATGCCGCATCCTCGATCTGAGTTTTTCTCAGGGGCACCGCAAACTGCGCGGCAATAGTCCGTGGACGCTGTCGCAGATCAAGAAAGTCGCCGAGGTATTCGACGAACCCGCGGCGCAGCTGTTCGGCGCGCAGTCGCTCGATCCGGGCGTCGTCGGCGCGATCGCCCAGGAGGCGGTGTTCTGCATCGGCGCGACCGAAATCGCCTGCACCGCGTGGGTCGGCGCGGCGCTCGAACCGGGTAGCCGCCCGGAATTCGTCGCCTATTCGCGGCTCGGTCAATGGCGCGTCTCGCGTCATGATGGCGCGCTGTATCAGAGCGCGTACGAAGTCCACAAGATCGAGATCTATCCGCGCCGCGCCGAGACCGACAAGCCGGCCATCGCGGTGGTCGACGACGATCGTGCAAGCGCCGATAACCTGCGCGATTATCTGGAGCGCAGCGGCTTTACGGCGGTCGCGATCTATGGGCTCGCGGCCTTCAGCGAGCAGTTGCAGACGCAGGTGTTCGACGGCGTGATCATCGACTGGCTGTTCGGCTCGCAGACCTCGGCGGCCGCGATTCGCGCGGTGCGCGCGTCGGAGAACCCGGACGCGCCGATCTTCGTGCTGACCGGCGAACTGCTGACCGGCAAGGCCAGCGAATCGGAGATCAGCGAGGTGATCCGCGATTTCGACGTCGCGTGCTACGAGAAGCCCGCGCGCATGGCGATCCTCGTCGCCGATCTGTCGAAGCGGCTGAACCGCCCCTAAAGCGCGGGCGCCGATGCGCGCCCCGTTCGCGGCAGCGCCGCCTTCACGCGCTCACGCCTGATGCCGCGCCGCCAGCGCCCGCTGCAGGGCGTGCTTCAGATCCTCGTAATGGACTGGCTTTAACAGCGCCTCGAACACCGACGGCACACCAGTCGCGCCACTTTCGCCATTCCGCACGACCTCCGGCGCGTACGCGCTGACCACGATCACCGGCACGCCCGCCGACGGTCCGTCGCGCGTCGCGAAGTCTTCGAGAAACGTGTAGCCATCGCGCTCCGGCATGTGCAGATCGAGCAGCACCACTTCGCAGCGGTGGGTGTCGAGCCACGCGAGCGCGTCGTTGGCATTGCCGAATGCGAGCGAGTCGTAGCCCATGTGCGCGACCATTTCGCTGAGCGACTCGCGGATCAGCCGGTTATCGTCGATGATCAGCACGCACGGCTGCGCGCCGTCCGGCTCGGCTTGCTCCGCGACCTCGGCCGGCTCGACGGTTGCGACCGGCACGACCGGGATCGTCACCGTGAAGCTGGTGCCCTCGCCGACCGTGCTCGCGACATCCACCGTGCCGCCGAACAGCTTCACGAGCCCTTGCACGATCGTGAGCCCCATCCCCGCGCCTTCGAAGCGGCGCGTGCGCGACGCGTCGAGCTGCGTGAACTCCTCGAAGATCAGCGGGATCTGTTCGGACGGCACGCCCGGCCCCGTATCGCTGACGACGAAAACCAGCAGCGCCGGCTCTTGCCGCAGTTCGACGCGCACCGTGCCGGTCTCGGTGTAGCGGATCGCGTTGGTGACGAGGTTGTTGACGATCTGCCGGATGCGGTGCGGGTCCGACTCGACGAGCCCGCTCGCGCCGCTCGCCTCGCTTTCGAGCTCGAGCCCGCGCGTCCTGGCGGACATCGTGTGTTCATCGACGATCGACGCCAGCAGCTCGCGCGGCTCGAAATGCTGGTGCCGCAGTTCGAGCTTGCCGGCGCCAAGGCGCGCGTAGTCGGTCAGGTCCTTCATCTGCGCCTCGAGATGGCGCGCCGCGGTTTCGAGCCGCTGGATCACCTTGCGGTCGGCCTCCGAGTGATAGGTGAAGCCGAGCAGTTCCACCGACGAGACGATCGCATGCAGCGGCGTGCGCAGTTCATGGCCGATCATGCCGAGAAACGCATCCTTCGCGAGGCTCGCCTCGCGCGCCGCGCGGCTCGCCTGATGCTCGGCTTCCAGCGCCGCGCGCTGCTGGCGCATGAGCCGCGTGCGGCGCCGGCCGTTGAGCACGAGCAGCAGCGTCGCCGCCGCCGACAGCAATAGCAGCACCAGACCGCCCGCGAACAGAAAGCGGCGCTTGTCGATGAAATCGCGGTTCATCGCCTCGCGGTCGGCGACATCGGCGAAACGGCGCGACAGCGCGAGATCGTTGACCTCGCTCCAGTGCTGGCGCAGCTGCGCGTCGATCCGCGCGGCACGCGCACGGTCGCGCTGCAGTACCTCGATCTCGGGCTGGATGTCGTCGAGCACAGTCTCGAGCGTCTTGATTTCGTCGAGCTGCCGTTGCAACAGAGCGAGCTGCGCGGAGAGCCGCTGCGTCGAGCCGGCCATCACGCGCAGCTTCGATTGCAGCAGTTGGAAGCGCAGCTGCAACTGCTGATAATCGTCGTCGGCACCGGACTGATACAGCAGCAGCTGGTTCTCGAAGCGCGCGTACGCGATCTGCAGTTGCGCGGCGTCCCAGTAGAAACCGTCGTAGGTACCGGTCAGCTGCTCGGTCGCGCGCGGGTTCAACAGGTTCGCATAGAGCAGATAGCCGATCGCGCCGGCGGGCGCCGCGAGCGCCATCAGCCAGATCAGCACGTTCAACACGCGCCGCCACGGACGGCGCGCTATTTGACGATGAGGGCCTTGATCTGCCATACGAATTTCGAGTCGCCGACCGCGCCAGTCAGTTCATCTGGAAAAGCGTCGCGCGGATAGATCAGAAACAGCGGCCCGAAGTCGCTGAGTTTCAGGCGCCGGCCGTTCATGCTGTACGCGACGATCACGCCGTAGCGTTCGCAGTCCGACACCGGCACGGTGTAGGTGTAGTCGTCGAACGTGTGGAGTTCGATCTGGGTGCCGTACGCGCCGACGGCCTTCAGGATGTCGGCGAGCCTGGGCCCGGTGAACGTCGAGCGCGGCGTCCAGGTGGTCGAGGTCGTGATCGTATGCACGGGCAGCGCGAGCAGTTGAGCCTCGTTGAAGTGATAGCTGCGATGCGCGGCGTCGTTGGTATTGGCGATCTTGCCCTGCACGTCGAGCGCCAGCGCCGGCGACTGCCGCGCGCCCGGCTGCGCATGCGCGCAACAGACGGAAAGCCCGACGATCAGTCCCGCCAGCCCCGTCAGCCAGCGCATCCGCCAGGGCACACCGGTTCCGCTGGCTGCGTTGCACAGCGTTGCAATCAGATTGGCCATTTGCTTTTTTTATCCGATTTCGTTGATTCGCCGGACCGCGGGCGGCGCCACGGTCAGCCGATCTCATGCCACGCGAAGTGTTGCGCCGTACCGTGCCGTCAAACGCGTGCCACCCCGACACGCGACCTTTGACCCGCATGCATAATATCGCCAAAATGCGCTGACTCAAAAACGGGGACCCGCGATGTCGCGCCAGTGCGTCAGCGCGCGCCGCGCGCGCATCCCCGCGGACCATCGCCTTCCATCGCGCCACGCGGCGCCTCGATAGTCATGAACAAGCCGGTCCTGCCTCTGACGTACGAACAGCTCGATCACTGGATCGAATCGCTGCAACCCGCGTTGCTCGCCGAGCATTTCTCGATGGCGCTCGGGATTCTGCGCGGCGGCGCGCCGCTCGCGCTGATGGTGTCGCACGCGGTCGGCGCGCCGGTCGCGTTCCTGCGCTACGACCGCCAGACGCGCGCGGTCGCATGGGATTCGACGCTGCCGATCCCGCCCGCCGGATCGAAAGTGCTGTTGTGCGAGGACATCGCGGGACGCGGTTTTACGCTCGTCGATTGCATCGCGTTTCTTCAGGCGCACGGGCTCGAAGTCAAAACCCTGACCGCCGCGGTCGATGATCTGAGCCGCGCGCAGCCCGACTACGCGATCGATGCGCGCGGCTACTTCGCCCTCTTTCCATGGGAGCGTCAGGCGTACACCGAGCGCTACCGCGACGACTGGGCGCGCGTCGAAGCCGGCGCCGCGCCCGCGATGGCCAACGACCACGAGTACGCGGCCTACGCGATCGACCTCGACGGCATCCTGCTGCCCGACGTACCGCTCGCGCGCTACGACGAGGACCTCGCCGCCGCGCTCGCCGAGCGCGACGCGCTGCTGCCGTTCGAGGTGCTGCCCGGCCTCGACCTGCAGCAGGTGCGCACGATCATCACGGGCCGCCCGGAGATGGATCGCGCGCGCACCGAAGCGTGGCTCGCGCGACACGGCTTCGCTCACATGCAGTTGGCGATGCGCACGCCCGGCCTGCACGACGACAGCCCCGCCGGCGCGGCCGCGCACAAGGCGAGCGCGGCGCTGCGCGCGGGTGTCACGCACTTCGTCGAAAGCGATCCGGTGCAGGCGCTGCTGATCGCGCAGCAAGCGCCGCTGCTGCGCGTGATCTGGTGGGATGCGCTGACGCGCACGGGGATTTTGGTGAGCGCAAGGGCGTGGAGTTGAGCGCAACGTTCCTTGTGGGCGCAGCGCCCGAACGCCGCCGCTACCCGTCCTTCGCCTCGCGCAACTGCAAATGCCGCGCGGCCCGCTGCGACGCGACGACGATCAGCTTCATCGTCGCGCGCGTCGCGCCGACGAACAGCTTGCGCGCGCTGCGTTCGTCGAACGCGTCGAAGTCGATCTCGGTGAAGATCACGCACGGCGCCGCCTGCCCCTTGAAGCGGTAGATCGACTCGAACAGCACGTCGCCTTCACGATACTCCGGGTTGCCGAACAGATCGTATTTGCCGGTGAAACTGCGCAGCCGATGCGGTCCGAGATGATCGAGCGCGCTCATCGCCGAGCCCTCGCGGCCGCGGAACGACAGCACCGCGATGTCCTGCTTGCGAAAACCGAGCGATAGCGCCTGCGTGATGGCGCGCTTGGTTGCGTCGATACTGCTTTCGGCGCCCTGCGCTTCGTCGTAGACCGACACCGAAACCTCGGAGCCGTCGAACGGACTGCCCGACGTAAGTGCCGCGGCCAGCGGCACCGACGCGCCCAGCACGTCGCGCAGATAATCGAGGATGTCGCGAGGACTGCGGTAATTGGTGGTTTCTCTCAGCGTGGTCCAGCCGGGCAACGAGACCGGCTCACGCATGTACAGATTCTGCAGTGGGTCTTCGAGCCACCACCACGCGGCGCCCGGCCGCAGCAGCCGCTCGAGCGCGGCAAACCATGGCTGCTGGAAATCCTGCCCTTCGTCGACGATCAGTACGTCGAATTGCCAGCGCGGTTCGATCGGCGTGTCGGCGAATACGGCCTCCAGTTGATCGAACACCTGCGCCGACCGGAAATCGGGCGCGCGGCCCGCGTCGCGCGCGATCCAGTCGCAAAGCTGGTGATAGTTCGCGACTTTCGCCTCCGGCGGCGCGACCCGCGCGATGTGATCGGCGAGCGGCCGGTTGAAGCACACGTACAACGGCCGCTCGCCGCGCGCGACCGCGTCCTTCATCACCTGCACCGCGAGTTGCGTCTTGCCGCAGCCCGCCGTGCCGATCACGCGCAAACGGAACGGCGCGAATTCGAGCCGCCGGGCCCATGTCGCAAGTCCGCCCGAAAGGCGCGTGACGAGCGTGCCCGCCTGCCCGACGAGCGCGCTCGTGTCGGGCGTCAACGCGAGTTCGTCGGCGAGAAAGTGGTGGATTTTCGCCGCGCAGGGAAGCCGCGGTTCATCGGCCGGCAGCGCTTCGCGGACGATCGCCGCGAGACGCTCGCGCCGCGTAGCGTCGACGATGCGCGCGGGATTCACGCCGGCGATCGCCGCATCCTTGACGATGTGATCGGGACAGTACAGCAGTTCCTCGATGAAATAGGCGCCCGCGCCGAACGCCGCGGTAAAACGCCGGTGCAGACTCTCGATCGTATGGGCGAGCGCGATCGCGACGTTTCGTTCGGTTTGCAGATACACCTTGACGAGCCCCTTCGGCGTTTCGCGCAGAAAGCCGGTCTTCTGCTCGATGATCAGCAGGCGCCCGGCGGGACTCACGATCACGAAATCGGCCTCGCCGAACACGGAGAAGTTCTGGTTCAGGCGCGTCCAATGCACGCCGTGGTAGACGGTGTAGTCGGTGGGCAGTGCCTTTTCGAGCAGCGCGATCGTTTCACGTTCGCGCGCCGCCGCGCCGGTCGCTTCGAGGCTCTTCCAGTCGTCGGGAACAATGCGGGCCATGCGGTGCCTCAATGAGTTGGGATGCGTGTTTTCAGCGGGCAATCCGGAGTGCGGTCATTGTACGCAACGCAATGTCGGCCGGGCGGCCCGTCGCGCAAAGGCGCGCGCATCGTGTATCGTTACAGGCTGAACGCCGCGCACGCCGCGCGGCTTGCCAACCGTAAGAGAAAAGGATTTACCGGATGATTACGATCTGGGGACGCGCCAATTCGGTCAACGTCCAGAAGGTCTTGTGGTGCTGCGACGAACTCGTGCTGCCGTTCGACCGCATCGACGCGGGCCTGCAATTCGGCCGCAACAACGAACCCGACTATCTCGCGATGAACCCGACCGGCAAGATTCCGACGCTGGTCGACGACGACTTCGTGCTGTGGGAATCCAACTCGATCCTGCGCTATCTGGCGATGCAATACGGCGAATCGAGCCTGCTGTATCCGGCCGACCCGAAACTGCGCGCGAGCATCGACCGCTGGCTGGACTGGTCGCTGTCGACGCTGCAGCCAGTGGAACGTCCCGTGTTCTGGACCCTCGTGCGCACGCCCGAGGCCGAGCGCGACGCCGCCAAACTCGCCGCCGACGCGAAGGCGGTCACCGTCCTGTGGCGCCTGCTCGACACGCATCTGCAGGGCCGCTTCTTTCTCGAAGGTGACAAGTTTACGCTCGCCGATATCGTGATCGGCGCGTACGCGAAGCGCTGGTTCGGCCTCGACGGTTTGCAGCGGCCGCCGCTGCCGAATCTGGAGCGCTGGTATTCGCGTCTCACGACGCGTTCCGGGTTCAAGAAGTATGTGGATTTCCCGTTGACCTGAGCATGGCGCGGGTCGGCCCAAACGGTTCAGCTATTCGCGCGACCCGCAAACTCTTCAACCTTGCTCGCGGGGCCCGACACGATCAGCAGATCCCCCGGCACAACAACCGTGTCAGGCCCCGCGTGCTGGAACTCTTCGCCAGCGCGCCTGACGGCCATGACCATCACACCGAACGCCTCCAGAACGCCGCAATCTGCGAGCGGACGGTTGTGTGTCGGCGCCGGGGCATGAATCGCGGCGACGGCAAATCCTTCGCCGAATTCAATGTAGTCCACGATTCGGCCTGTGATCAGGTGAGCGATCCGTTCACCCATTTCCGCTTCCGGATAAACCACGTGATGCGCGCCGATGCGCTGGGCAATCTGGGCGTGTTCCGTGGTCACCGCCTTCAGCCAGATGTCCTTGATCTGAAGTTCCGTTAGGGCCATCAGGGTCATCAGGCTCGCCGAAAGGTCGCTTCCAATGCCCACGATCGCATGAGGGAAGTCCGCAACACCCAATTGGCGCAGGGTATTCACGTTGGTCGAATCGGCCTGGACGGCATGCGTCAACCGGTCCGCCCATAACTGCACCTGCTGCTCGTCCCGGTCGATTCCCATCACGTCATGGCCCAGCCGAAGCAGCGACTGGGCCACGGCACAGCCGAACCGCCCCAAACCGATGACGACCACACTGTCGCCTTTCGAAAAAGAGAGCGAAATCTTGAACAGGTCAGCCAACAATTGGATGCTCCTCGGGGTAGCTATATTGCGCACGCCGCTCAACCAGTATTAACGACGTTGCAAAGGTAATGGTTCCAACCCGGCCGACGTACATCAGCGCGATGATCACGAACTGTGCCGGCGCAGGCAGATCACCCGTGATACCCGTGGACAGACCGACCGTACTGAACGCCGAAATAACTTCGAAGATGACCTGATCGGTAGGGAAATCGGTGATGTGCAGAATGATCAGTGTGCCGACCGTGATCATCACGGCGCCCAGCGCCACGACGGTAATCGCCTGCCGCTGCGCCGACGCGCTGACACGGCGCCCAAACGCTTCGATATCGCCAAGCCCGCGGATCTCTGCGATCACCAGCAAGGTCAGAATGGCGATGGTGCCGATCTTGACACCCCCTGCCGTTCCCGCGCTGCCCCCGCCAACGAACATCAGGAAGAAATGCAGGGCCCAGCTTTCATGACGCATTGCGCCGATGTCGAGCGAGTTGAAACCCGCCGTGCGCGCGGATACCGAGGCGAACGCTGCCGATAGGAGCTTCTCTCCGAACGGCATCGGACCCAGGGTTTTTGGATTGGTCCATTCGAACAGCAGCAACGCAAGAAATCCGCCGAGCAGCAGCACCCCCGTGACCACTAAAGTGAGCCTGGTGTGCAATGAAAGCCGACGGGCACCCCGAAGTTTTTCCCGCAGATCGTACAGAACCGGAAACCCGATTCCGCCGACGACAATCGCGACCATCACCGGTACCAGCATCGACGCGTCGGCGGCATAGCGCATCAGACTGTCCGGGTGAATTGAAAAGCCCGCGTTGTTGAACGCGGAGACCGCATGGAACCATCCACTCCATGCGGCCTCGCCCCATTGGATGTTGTACCCGAGATGAAGCCTGACCGTCAGCCAGAGTGCCGTGGTCAGTTGAGTGACGAGCGTCACGACGAGCACCAGGCGCGCCACGCTGCCGATGTCCCCGAGACGGAGCGTGTGCGTCTCGACCTGGGTGATCAGCTTCGCTCGCAGCGGCAAGGACCGGTTGACCATGAGTCCCAGCAAGGTGGCTGCGGTCATCATGCCGAAACCGCCAATCTGAAACAGGCCGAGGATGACCCACTGTCCAAAGCTTGACCAGTAGGTGCCCGTATCGACAACGACGAGTCCGGTCACGCAGACCGCGGAGGTAGCGGTAAAAAAAGCGCTCAGCCACGGCGCTGCCTCACCTTTGGCCTGCGACAAGGGCAACCTCAAAAGGAGCGTCCCTGCGGCAATCGCAAAGAGAAAGGCTAAGGCTACTGCCCGCGATGGGTGAAGCAGTTGTCTCATCGAGATCCCATCAAACACATTCAGAGACTGACTGACAAAGAATAGGCATTTTTTGCCAGTAAAGACCCTATTTTTCGTTTGTTGTCAGTTGTAAGCCAAATCTGGGGAATCCCGATTCTCTCGACGCTTCGACCGGCGCGGCACTTGCATCCCCCTGCCTCTATAATCGACGCATGAAAACCGCCAAGCCCGCCGCGACCGGCCGTCCGGTCGCTCCCACACCTGCCGCCCCCGCCGCCGATGCACACGATCATCGAGCGCATCACGACGTGCACGAGTCGTCGCACGCACATGGCCCGTCGCAGGAAGCGGCTCTCGCACTCGCCGAGGAATATTGCCGCGAACGCGGCGAAAAACTCACGCCGATCCGGCGCAAGGTGCTCGAACTGCTGCTGAACTCGGGACGCGCGACCAAGGCCTATTCGCTGCTCGACGAAATGCGCCAGATCCACGCCGGCTCGGCGCCGCCGACCGTCTATCGCGCGTTGGATTTTTTACTGTCGGCGGGGCTCGTGCATCGGATCGAATCGATCAATGCGTTCACGGTCTGCCATGATCTGACGCAATGCCAACACGGCATTCTCGTCGTATGCCAGCAATGTGGCAGCGTCACCGAATTGCATCAACCGAAGCTGCGTCAGGCCCTCGTCGCGCAGATCGAGGACGCGGGCTATCGGCTCGCGAGCGACGAAATCGAATTGAAGGGATTGTGTGCCGCCTGTCAGGCGGCCAAAGCGGCCAGCGCGGCCGCGCCGGTGGCCGCGGCGAAATAGCGGCGCGCCACATTGGGTGCGCAACGCTGTGTGACGCGCTGCAAAGCGTCAATGGCCGTGCGCTGCTTCGAGAAACGACATCTCCCCGCCGCGCGCCGGCCTGTCCTGTCTAAAACCAGCTCCCACGAGAGCCGCTGCGAAGCGTCGATCAACCCGCCGCGCGGGCGTCGATCGCGTCGTGCAGCAGCGTCACGAGCGCTTCGGGTAACGCAGGTTTGGTCATGAAATGCTGGAAGCCTTCGCCGATGCTGCGCAGGCGGTATGCGTCGTCGGTATGGCCGGTGAGGGCCACCGCCACCGAAGGGGAATGACCGCCGCAAATCTCGTGGTCGCGCAGCCGCTGGATCAGATAGAAGCCATCCATGGCCGGCAAGTCGAGGTCACAGACGACCGCGTCGGGAAGCAGCCGCATCGCCGCCACGACGCCCTCTTCCGCATCGGCGACCGCGCAAACCTTCGCGCCTTCCGCCTCGAGTAACAAGGTCAACGATTCCCGGCTGTCCGGGTCGTCCTCCACCAGCACGATCGTGGCCTGATCGAGCCTCATTGCTGCGTTCATCGTATGTTGTTGCTCTGAAAAACCGGTTAGGCCGTCCGAGGGGGCGGAGGTTTCACTTTGTATTTCACTTTGCTGATTGCCGCCGATTCGCGCGGCCAGGGTGTTGCTATCCATGGTTCCGACCCGATTTCGCACGCCGTGTTGCAGACAGGTCCGCGCTTGTAAAACATTGCGCAACATCTTCCCGAGTACAACGCTTGCGCACGGTAACGCGCCAAAATTGCACGTCGATGAAAAAACGGCGCTCGACGCGCACCGCGATTTAGCTGCTCAGTGTCCGCAGTTTTTCCGCGGCTCGCCGATCGCCGGCACCCGATGTTCCGGCGCGGTTCGTACGAACCCCGTTCGTACGGCCTTCTCCGCCCGGTATCGATTCTGTCCTTCGTATTGTTTGCGCAACGCGGCGCTGCCGTTCGTTTTGCGTCGCTCGCATCCGACGAGACTACAAGCACGTCGCGTGCCTCGTTGCAGCGGTTCGCGTCACGTAAAGAAGGGCTCGGTCGCGGTTGCCGATGTCGCGCGATGAATGGCGCTGGCCTGCTAACCGGTGGTGTCGCGGCGCTATCATCGTGGGCGCGCATGCGCGCCTACCGATGCCCCCTCATCTCAACCCGAGGTCAACCGACACCATGTCCGCCACATCGCCCGCGCTTTCCGCCGCGACGCTCGACATCCTTCGTCACGTCAGCACCGCCACGCTGACCACGCAGCTATTCAAGCGCGGTCTGCGCAACACCTTCATGCAGGGCGTCGCGCCGCTCGGTCCGCGGCGCGGCGCGAATCTGGTCGGGCCGGCGTTCACGCTGCGCAACATCCCATCGCGCGAAGACATCGACGTACTGGAGCTATTCGCGGACCCTGAATACGCGCAACGCAAATGCGTCGAGACCATTGCGCCGGGCCACGTGCTCGTGCAGGATTGCCGCGGCGAGCGCGGCAGCGCGTCGTTCGGTTCGATTCTGTCGCTTCGTTTGCAGGTGCGCGGTGTTGCCGGGATGGTGTCCGACGGCCCGGTGCGCGACAGCGCGACGATCGCCGCGCTCGACATGCCGGTGTTTTGCGCCGGCGCGAGCGCGCCGCCCAATCTGATCCGCCATCACGCGGTCGATATCAACGTGCCGATCGGCTGTGGTGGAGTCGCGGTGTTTCCGGGCGACGTGATCGTCGGCGATGTGGATGGAGTTGTGGTAATTCCGCTGAAGATGGCCAGCGACGTCGCGCAAGCCGCCGCCGGACAGGAACAGCTCGAGGCGTTTCTCACCGAAAGGATTCGCGCCGGCGCCGCGCTGCCCGGCACCTATCCGCCGAACGACGAGACGAAGGCGGCGTTCGACGAGTGGAAGAAAAATCGCAAAATCTAGGGCCCTTTCAAACGACGCGGCGACCGGTGCGCCACACGGGCGCCAGTTCAATCGCCCTTGCCGGGCCCGATACCCTGCAACAGCAACGCCACCGCGTGCCGCGCAATCTCCGCACCGCCGATACTGTGGCGCAACGGATCGTTGCGCCACAGCTTCGAGGTGGCAAGCGGCAGAATCGTCATGCCGAGCAGCGTGACGAACACGAGCGCGGGTTCGAGCGATGCATTCAGGCGCCCCTCCTTCTGCCAGCGCGCGATCGCCAGCAGCGACGCGTTCTGATGCGCGAAACCAAAGCGCTCATGCATGCGCTGGCGCAGCAGCCCGCCGTCGCTGATCACTTCGCGCACCCACAGCGACGCGAACCACGGGTTGTCGCTCGCGATCTGCACGAGCCGCTCCGTGAGTTGCGTGATTGCCGCGACCGGATCGTCGGGATTCTCCTGAAACGACAGCCCGAGGCTCGCGCGCAACGGTACGAAACACTCGTCGATCAGCACATCGAGCAGTTGATCGCGCGTCTTGAAGTAGTAGTGCACCATCGCGGGCGTGACACCGGCCTCGCGGGCGATCTCACCCAGCGATGTCTCGACGATGCCCTGCCTCGCGAACAGCGTCAGCGCGGCGTCGAGCAAGCGCGCACGCTGCGCGGGACCGCGCGCGGCGCCCGACGGCCGGCCGGGGCGGCGGGCGGCCGATCCAGCCGGTGCGCTGCTGCCGATATTCGCGGCATGAATATCCGTTGCCGCTGCCGTGAGTTTGGGCTTCGACGCGTCGCGCTCTTTCGCGGCCATCCGCGCGGGCGGCCCCGTATCTGCCACGGCATTGTGCGCCGCGGCGTCGTCAGGCGAGATCCTTGTCATTGCATTGAATTTGACGTGAGAGGCGATGTCACATATATTAATCTCTCAGTTAATTAATTTCAACGCGTTGCCGCCATGGAACAACCCGCTACGACCCTGTCAGTCAACCCCGCGCCCGCGGCCGACCATCCGCCGATCCGGCTGCTGTTTCCGGCGCTGCTGCTGGTCATGCTGCTCGCCGCCCTGGACCAGACGATTGTCTCGACCGCGCTCCCGACCATCGTCGGCGAACTGGGCGGGCTCAATAACCTGTCGTGGGTCGTGACCGCCTACCTGCTCAGTTCGACGATCGTCGTGCCGCTGTACGGCAAGTTCGGCGACCTGTTCGGCCGCAAGATCGTGCTGCAGACGGCGATCGTCATCTTTCTCGTCGGCTCGGCGCTGTGTGGCATCGCGCAGAACATGAGTCAGTTGATCGTGCTGCGCGCGCTGCAAGGGCTCGGCGGCGGCGGCCTGCTCGTCGTGACGATGGCGGCGATCGCGGACGTGATTCCGCCCGCTGAGCGTGGCCGCTACCAAGGCGTGTTCGGCGGCATCTTCGGTCTTGCCACCGTCATCGGTCCGCTGCTCGGCGGCTTTCTGGTCGAGCATCTGACGTGGCGCTGGATCTTCTACATCAACCTGCCGCTCGGCATCCTGTCGCTCATCGTGATCGGCGCGGTGTTCAAGCCGCACGTGCGCCACGTGAAGCACACGATCGATTACATGGGTGCCGCGTTTCTCGCCGGCGCGCTGACCTGCATCATCCTGTTCACGAGTCAGGGCGGCACGATCCTGCCGTGGTCGTCGCCGCAACTGTGGTTCACGCTCGGCATGGGCCTCGCAGCGATCTGGGGATTCATTCACGAAGAACGCAGCGCGCTCGAACCGATCATGCCGCTCGGACTGTTCAAACAGCGCACGTTTCTGATCAGCAGCCTCGTGAGCTTCATCATCGGCGTATCGCTGTTCGGCTCCGTGACGTTCATTCCGCTCTATCTGCAGGTCGTGAAGGGCTCCACGCCGACGCAAGCCGGCATGCAGATGCTGCCGATGATGGGCGGCCTGTTCATCCTGTCGATGGTGACGGGCCGCGTGATCAGCAAGATCGGCAAGTACCGGCTGTTCCCGATCATGGGCACGTTCCTCGTCTCCGTGGCGATGCTGCTGCTCGCGCGCCTGCAGATCGATACGCCGATTCATGTGATGTATCTGTACATGGGTCTGCTCGGCTGCGGCCTCGGCATGGTGATGCAGGTGCTGGTCCTCGCGGTCCAGAACACCGTAGAGTTCAAGCATATGGGTGTAGCGACATCGGGCGTCACGCTGTTTCGCTCGATCGGCGGCTCGATCGGCGTGGCCGGCTTCGGCGCGGTATTCTCGAACGGCCTCGCCGGACGCCTCCAAAAGCTGATCCCACCCGACACCGAACTTCCGCAGGCATTGGGTCCCGCAGCGATTCATCAGCTGCCCGAAGCATTGCGCAACGACTATCTGCATGCGTTCGCGGGTGCGTTGCACACCGTGTATCTGTCGGCCGCATGCGTCGTGGTGCTCGCCTTCGTGCTCGCATGGCTGCTGAAGGATCATCCGTTGCGCAAGCACTGAGCGTACTTCGACGCCTGATCGGGAAGCTGATGTAAACGCGTACCGGCAAGCGCCAGATAGCAGGTTGATCACGAGGCCGCACGCACGACGCGTCGGCCTCGTTGTTTTTTTGTCGCGCTCGCTTCATGCAGCGCGATGCTTCCGGGTACCTTCCATTTGTCGTGAAACAACAGACACATACACTCGTTTCGAATGTATGGCCAGGGTTTCTTCATACCTCCGAATGAGCGGTAGCGCACACAATCCAGGGACCAACCGCGTTGACGTCCCCCGTGAAACGCCACATATTGGAACCCGTGGAAACGCAGCCGCTGCCTACGTCTCCACGACTTCCGGCGCATGTGGATCGTGATTCCGCGGACAAGGCTCCTGCCTCTACACGATCCGAAGCATGCCTTTACGGCATCGTTTTCCAAAGGTGGGTCCACGGCATGTCCACCCAGACAGCAACCGGCCAAACTTTCCCCACGCCCTGCAAACGCTGCGGTGGCGCACTGTACCGACAAGTCGACGCCTGCCCCTACTGTGGCGCTGCGCATCCGTTCGACCAGGACGATCCGCACATCCGCACCGGTATTCCAGGCAGCCGTGCGAGCGCCACGCACAAGCCCCTGCCCCGTTTCGACGACGAACTCGGCAGACGGGACGAGCCCGCCATCGCCGCTGCCGCGATGGCGTCCGAACCCCTGTTGCAGACCGAGCCGGTCATGCACACGGCGCTCGTGTCGACCGACACCACTATCCCACCTTACGAAGATCCGATGTATGCGCCGCCCAACACTGCGCAGACGATTTGGCGCGTGCTGTACGTGATCGGCGCGGTTGTCGCAATCGGCCTGACGTATGTCGCTTATACGCTATTCAGCGACGGCGGCGAATCGGAGGATCAAGGCGTGGAGCAGATTACGCCGGATGCCAGAACAACGACCGGCATGATCGCGCCGCTTGTGTCCGCCCCGGTGATTGCTCAAGCACAGACCATGCACGCGCCGGCCGCGGCCAAGCCTGCGCCACCGCCCGTGACCGCACTGGCGGCGAAGCCCGCGCCCGTCGTGCCCGCGGCTCCTGTCATTCCAGCGACACCAGCTGCGCCGCCTGCCGCGCCGCCGATGGCCGCGACGCCCATGCGGCCCGCGCCGCAATTCCACGACGCCGGACAAGCATTGCAGGTCGCGAAGACAGCGTTCCGCGCGAACGATCTGTCCGCCGCCCAAGCCTCTCTCGCCGCCGCGCAAACGTTACAACCCGGAAACAGCGACGCGCAGGGTCTGGCCGATCAGATGCGGCCGCTCGTCCAGCGTCGCGATACTGCGCTACAGGCCGCGCAGGCCTGCGTCGCGCAGCAGTCGTGGCCGTGCGCGCGTCAGCATGCGAACGAGGCGCTCGCGATCGACAGCGGCAACGACGCGGCGAAAGTGATCCTCGAGCGCGTCATTCGCGAGACCGGCTGGGCGCCGCTGACTCCGCCGCATGCGGCGACGACGGATGCCGCGCCGGGCGCGCCGCTCGCGCAAGCGCAAGCGCAGGCACCGCTGCCCGTCGGCATGCAAGCGCACGGCGAACGGGTCGTGACTGCAACGAACGTCGGCGTCGTGAGAACCGCGACGCCGCGGAGCAACTAGCGCTCACGCGCGACGCGACGGTCCGAACCTGGTCCCGGAGACGCAAACTGCTGCGCCGTCGCGCAAAAACATTGCTTCGCATACCAGATCAAATGGCCGCCGTCTGTGCCGATTCGCACATTATCGTGTGTGCTCTGAGCGGAAACAGACGGAGCGACCCTGGCAGCAGTTTGAACATGACAGGGCAACCGGATCACTGGTGCTTCCACGCGCCACGCGTGAAGCGGGATCAACCTGACCGATAGGTAGAAAGATCATGCTGAAGAGACTCCTCGCGGGCTGGCTGGGCCTGGTGGTACTGGTCGTATGTTCGCTGGCCGGCGCGGAACCGGCGCACTACAAGATCGTCACCGGGCCGGAGCGCGGCACATATATCCAGATCGGCAATGACCTGTCGAAATGGGTGGCCCAGCCGGTTGGCATCGACCTCGAAGTGGTGGCGTCGAAAGGCTCGGCCGAAAACGTGCAGCGCATGCGTTTCGAGCCCGGCGTGAAGCTCGCGCTCGTGCAGTCCGACGTGTACCAGGCGTTCATCGACATGGCCAACTCGGGCAACCCCGATGCGGGCACGACGATCCGGCCGCTGCGACTGATCATGCCGCTCTACGACGAGGAAATTAACGTCGTCGTACGGGCGGATTCGCCGCTGAAAACGCTCGCCGACATCAAGGATAAGACCATCAGCGTCGGCCTGCTAGGCAGCGGCACCGCGCAGTCGGCGACGACGCTCTATCGCCTGATGTTCGGCCAGCCGATTCCGGAGCAGAACGTCGTGCATCTGAGCAACGAGGACGCGCTCGCCGCGCTGATCGTGAAGAAGATCGACGTCGCGATCATCGTGGTCGGGCAGCCGGCAAAGCTGTTCAACGACATGAAACCCGACCTGCTGTCACAGTTGCGTCTGTTGCCCGTCGATCCCAACGCGCCGGAGACGAACCGCGCGAAGCAGACCTACTTTCCGACTACGATCCACCAAAGCAGCTACCCAGGCTGGTTGAAGGAAGACGTGCCGGGTCTGACCGTCAAAGCATTTCTGGTCACCTACGATTACGGCTTGCGCGACACAGTCAGCAATCTGAATCATTTCGCCGACTCGTTGTGCGCGAACTTCGACAATCTGCAGGAGCATGGCCATCCGAAATGGAAACAGGTGAAGCTCGAATTGCCGACGCTCGTTCGTGGGTGGAAGTACTACGGTCCGGTCGAGAAGCATCTGCGCGCGTGTCTCGCGAACCGCAGCGCGGCGATCAGCGCGGCGGCCGCGCAACCCGCGCCGAAACCGCACACGCCTTGCTCGGAAGAAGAACGGATGCTTCTGCTGTGCAAATAACGCTGTAGCGGGGGACCGCGAACGCCTGCTTCGCCTGAGTTCGTCTCAGACCCGCTCGCGCCCCGCGCCGGCCGACACCGTGCACGCTTGCATCGCCCGTTGCAATGCCTCGTACACCTTCGGGCGATTGCATTGCGACACGTTGAAACGCAGAAAGCCCGCCGCCGCTTGCGACGCGCTGAACACGTTGCCCGGCGCGAACACGACGCCCGCCGTCAGCGCATGACGGGCGATGTCGGCGGCATCGAGCGCCCCGGGCAAGCGCGCCCACACGAACAGGCCCGCGCGCGGCCGTGTCCAGATATCGAGGCCCGCATAGCCGAGACGCCTGATGGTCTCTCCCATCGCATCGGCCAGCTTCGCGCGCATCGCCTCTAGATGACGCCGATAGGTACCGTCGACGAGCATCCGATGCACGACGCTCGCCGCGAGCTGACCATTGCCGAACGATGTCGCGAGCTTCAGATCGATCAACGGCTCGACCCATTCGGCGCGTGCCGCAATATAGCCGCAGCGCACCGCCGCCGACAGCGTCTTCGAAAAGCTGCCGATCGACACGACGCGCGCGAGGCCGTCGAATGCGGCAAGGCGCGGCGCGGCTTCGTCTTCGAAGTCCGCGAAGATGTCGTCCTCGACGATCAGCAGATCGTGCTCGCCGGCGAGCTTCAGCAGCCGGTGCGCGACGGCCGGCGCGAGCGTCGCGCCGGTCGGATTGTGGATCGCCGAGTTCGTCACGTAGAGCCGCGGACGCTGCTCGACCAGAACGCGCTCGAACGCCGCGAGATCCGGTCCCTGCGGCGTGTACGGCACGCTCGCGATCCGCACGCGATGCGCGCGCAACAACGCCTGAAAATTGAAATAGCAAGGATCGTCGATCAGCACCGTGTCGCCGGGTTCGAGCAGGAAGCGGCACACGAGATCGAGCGCATGGGTGCCGCCGTCGGTCAGCAGGATCTGCTCGGGCGGCGCATCGACCCCGTGCGCGGAAAGCCGCCACGCAAGCTGCTGACGCAGCGCGGGCAAGCCCGCCGGGCTCGCGTAATCCGCGAGCAGCGATTGCGGATCACGGGCAACCGCGCGCAGCGCGCGCCGCACGCCATCTTCCGGCAACCACGAAGCCGGCATCCAGCCGCAGCCGGGCTTCAGCGCTTTCGAGCCGGTCTCCAGCGACTGCCGCGTGAGCCACAGCGGATCGACCTCGCGATCGAGCCGCGGCCCGAGATCGGCGAGCGCGAGCGGCGGCGCATGGCCCGACACGAAGAAGCCCGAGCCGCGCCGCGCGATGATCACCCCTTCCGCAACGAGACGGTCGTAGCCTTCCACCACGGTCGACTTGGACACGCCGAGCGTGTCGGTCATCGCGCGGATCGACGGCACGCGGGCGCCCGGCATCAGCGAGCGGCTCGCGATACGCTCCCGCAGATTGTTCATCACGAGGCCGACACGCGTGCCCGGCACCGTCTCGTTGTTCTCGCTTCCCGCCATCTGTACTGCTCCCATGTTCGGTACAGTTTGTACGAACTGTACTGATCTGTAGCTTAACGTTTACGGCCGCGGCGCGCATCATGAGACTCTTTCAGCGCAGGGATGTTTGCCATGGACAAAACCACCAACGGCTGGCTCAGCGGTTTCGCGGGCGTGCTGATTTTCAGCGGCTCGCTGCCGGCCACGCGGCTTGCCGTGCAGGGCCTCGATCCGGTGTTTCTGACCGTGGCGCGCGCGACGATCGCGGGCATCCTTGGTCTGCTGCTGTTGCTGGTGTTCCGCGAGACCCGCCCGGAGCGGCGCGATCTGCTGCCGCTCGTCGTGGTCGCGCTCGGCGTCGTGGTCGGCTTTCCTTTGCTGACCGCGCTCGCGCTGCGTCATGTGAGCGCCGCGCATGCGGTCGTGTTCATCGGCCTGCTGCCGCTCGCCACCGCGATCTTCGGAGTGTTGCGCGGCGGCGAGCGGCCGCAGCCGGCGTTCTGGCTGTTCTCGGCGCTCGGCAGCGCGGCGGTGGCCGCGTTCGCGCTGCGTCACGGCATCGACGCCTCGCCGCTCGGCGACGCGCTGATGCTCGCGGCGATCGTCGTGTGCGGGCTGGGCTACGCGGAAGGCGCGCGGTTGTCGCGTCATCTCGGCGGCTGGCAGGTGATTTCGTGGGCGCTCGTGCTGTCGCTGCCGTTGATGCTGCCGCTCGCATGGTGGACGCGGCCCGTGTCGTTCGACGGTGTCGGCGCCGCCGCGCTGTGGGGACTCGCGTACGTGTCGCTGTTCAGCATGCTGATCGGCTTCGTGTTCTGGTATCGCGGGCTCGCGCTCGGCGGCATCGCGGCGGTCGGCCAACTGCAGCTGCTGCAGCCGTTTTTCGGACTGCTGCTCGCCGGCGTGCTGCTGCACGAGCAGGTACCGCCATCGATGATCATCGTCACCGTGATCGTGGTCGCCTGCGTGGCTGGCGCACGGCATTTTTCGCGCGCCGCGCCGGTGCGGCGGCCGGTCTGACGCGGCTCGACCGTCGCACGGCGAACAGACTTTTTCAGGATCGAATTGCGCGAGCCGTGGATCGATCTGTCATCATTTCGCAGATTGGCACAACCAGCGCCCCGCGCCGCGTTCCGTCGTGGCCCGAGCGACTGCGCGCAAACCGGTGAGCTTCATGAACCGAGCGTCGCTGACGGCTCCTCGCCGCGCGACGCCGCGCTCGCCCAATCGCTCGAACTCGAGATCGGCGCGATCCGGCACTTGTATGAACTCGCGCGCTCGCCGGCCTTCGCGCGCGTCGCCGAGCGCATGGCGAACGCCGATGCGGTCTACATCCTCGGCATCCAATCGACGCGCGGCATCAGCAACGCGTTCTACAGCTATCTCGAATACATCCGCCCGCGCGTGTTCTATTCGGACGGCATGTCGGGTTCCTACGTCGATTCGCTGAACTCGGCGGTCTTCGAACGGCGTGGACCGGCTATCGACGAACGCGTGGCGCGTAATCGCGAGCTGCAGAGCGAGTTCGATCAATTCGATCGTTGACCCGCTTCAAATCCGCCCCGGCGACAGGCATAGTGAAGACTTCCGCCAAACTGCGCCCGCCACGACAGGACCCCGCATGAGTTCACCCCGCCCTCCGCTCGACGCCCCGCTGATCCGCGACGCCAGCGAAGCCGACCTCCCCGCGATCCAGGCGATCTACGCGCATCACGTGCTGACCGGTGTCGCATCGTTCGAAGAAACCCCGCCGTCCGTCGACGATCTGCGCGCGCGGCTCGCAGGCGTGCGCAGCCACGGACTGCCATATATGGTCGCGGAGATCGACGGCGACGTGGCCGGCTATTGCTATGCGACGCCGTATCGCCCGCGCGCCGCCTATCGCAACACGATCGAAGACTCGATCTACGTCAACGACGCGTATCGCGGACGCGGCATCGGACGCGTGCTGCTGCAGGCGCTGATCGAACGTTGCGAGACCGGACCGTGGCGTCAGATGATCGCGGTGATCGCCGATGGCGGCAGCGGCGGCTCACTGTCGTTGCACGCGCAACTCGGCTTCGAGCTGACCGGCACGTTGAAGGCTGTCGGCTACAAGCACGGCCGCTGGCTCGACACGACGCTGATGCAACGCCCGCTCGGCCGCGGCGCATCGACTGGGCCCGACGACGACTCGAACGCAGCAGGCGACGCCGAACGCACAACCTAACGCGCGCGCGGCAAACGCGTGAACAAGGTCGGATAGTCGATCACGAGACCATCGCTATCCACGCGCAAATTGGCGGTGAACTCGCGAAAAATGCCTTCGTAGCGGTACTCGCCATTCAACTCGATGCACGTGTAGGCCTGCTCGGCGCGCGTGACCTGCAAGTCCGGCGTCGAGATATACGCGACTTCGATCGGCTGACGTTCGCCTTGCGCCAGTTGCAGCCGACGGATCGGCAACGTATTGGTGTACGGCGTCGCCGCGATATCGATGTCGATACAGCCTTCGATCGCGCTGAGCGCGAGGCCGTGCCCGTCGTGCCAGTGGCCGTCGCCATCGCCATGCAGCTCCAGCTCGCCGCCGCCGACGACCTTCAGCCGCGCGTAGCGCGTGCGCCAGCGCGCGTCGCAGCGCACCGCGTAATGCAGCCCGTACGCCTTGCCGTAGCGCTGCCCGACCACGACGCTTTCAACGGCGAAGCCATCGTCGCGCGCATCGAATACCAGATGTTCGATGCCATCGCCCTCTTCCGAAGCCCATCGTAATTCACGCATCGGCGTCTCCTCGCGAAACGGCGCAGGAAAGCGCGCCGGGCTCTCATCGTAACGCGAAAGCCCGCGCGCGAGGCACTCCCAACCCAGATCTGGCACCGCTGGCGAGACCAGCGCCTGCGATGCATCAAAATGAAGCATCGAAAAAAAAGCTGCGCACGTAATGTGCGCAGCTTTGCGAGACTGACGACGCGAAAAAAAACGCGTCGATGTGGCGGCAAAACAACGTGCCGCCACCTATTCAGTAACTGTTTAGAACTTGTGGATGATACCCACGCCAACCGCGGTCTGGCTGCGCGACGAGGACGGCGAACCGTTCTGGCCGTCACCGATGCTTGCCACTGCGTTGATGATGGACTTGCCGTTGCCCGACAGCGTCTGGCCGCTAGCGCGCTGATACGCTTCGAGTGCGTACAGGCCGGTGCGTTTGGACAGCGAGTAGTACTGCGACAGGTTGAACTGGCTGTAGCTAGCCGTGCTCTGAATGCCGTTCGACGACGTTGCACGGGTGTAGCTATAGCCAGCGGCCAGGTCCAGCACCGAGATCGGCTTCCAGTGCAGCACTGCGCCACCGGTATTCCAGATCTGCGTGTCGTGGAACAGCGAAGCCTGGCCCGCAGCGTATTGAACGTTCGAGTATGCGAACGAAACGTCCCACTGCGAGTTGAACGCGTAACCACCCGTCACCGCAATGCGCTGCTGCTTCGCTGCGGTCTGGAAGCCGTTGTTGATTGCCGAGACGGACGGCTGCGAGCCGTTGTTCGACGCCGTGGAATTCCACGCGGGGGTGCCAACGGTCGCCGCGTTGTCAATGCGCTGGATACCTGCCGCGAGACCGATCGGGCCGTTCAGGTACTGTGCCGCAACGCTCCAGGTTTGGCCGGCTGCGAAGCTGCCCGCGTTGCCGCCCAGTGCGTACGAACCGCTAACCGTCAGACCGGCAAAGCTCGGCGACGTATAAACCAGTTGGTTGTTCACCCGGAACGTCGTATCCAGCGAGTCGATATCACCCGGATGCGCACCGTATGCACCGGTCAGCCACGTGGTCGGGCTATACGGCGAGAGCAGCGTGTAGTACGAGGTGTACCCGCGGCCTGCCGTCACCGTACCGAACTGAGCGTTCGTCAGACCGACCCATGCCTGGCGGTTGAATGCCAGACCCGACACACTTTGCGCGCCAGTTGCGCTGTTAAAGCCTTCTTCCAACTGGAAAATCGTCTTCGTGCCGCCACCCAGATCTTCCGAGCCCTTCAAACCGAAACGGCTGCCTGCCCAGATGCCGTTGATCATCTTGACCTGCGAGTTGCCAGCGACGGTCTGCGGTTTCGCCGCCGTGGTCAGCGACGCCGAGCTGTTCTGCCAACCCAGGCCCGTATCGACGATACCGTAAAGCGTCACGCTGCTTTGCGCATGTGCGCCCAGGGCGACCAACCCCAAGGCAGAAGCTAAGAGAGTCTTTTTCATTGTTACTCCTCTGTTAAAAACTTTCTAATGCGGCCTATGCGAGCGCCGCTGAGTGTGGGTAAGACGTTTTATTTGGATCAGAACACCGGGTGACCGTTGATGATGCTCGGCAACCAGGTCGAGAACCACGGGACATAGGTGACAATATTGATGGCCGAGAAGATAGCGAGGTAATACGGCCAAGCCACCTTAGTAGTTTCCCCTATCGACACATTGCCAATTGCGCAACCAATGAACTGCACCGAGCCAATCGGCGGATGCACGAGACCCAATGCGCAGTTCAGCAGAATCATGATGCCGAACTGAACCGGGCCCACCCCGTTGTGCATGGCCATCGGCAGGAACAGCGGGGTCGTGATCAGGATGTGCGCCGCCATGTCGACGAACGTACCGAGGAACACCTGAATCACGTTGATGTACAACAACATCAGCCACGGCAGCGAGGTCGCGCCGTCGAGCATGCGCTCGATCGCCTCCGGGATCTCCAGATAGGCCATCTGGTAGCGCAGCATGTTCGACACACCGATCAGCAGCAGCACCACGCCGGTCGTTTTCGCGGCCTTGCCGAGCGCATGGCCGAGCTTCTTCATCGACAGCGAGCGATACACGACGATCGTCAATATCAGCGAATAACCCACGGCGATCGCGGCCGCCTCCGTCGCGGTGGCGATACCGCGCGCCACGCAGAACAGAATGATCGCGATGACCATCAGACCCGGCACCGCGCCGATGAACGTGCGCAGCACCGCCATCCAGCCCGGGAAACGCTGCAGTTCGGTCGAACCGTCGGGACGGCGCGGATAGCCGAACTTGACGGCCTGCCAGTAAGCGGCGATCAGCACGAGGCCCATCACCCACAGCACCGGCAACAGACCCGAGAACAGCAGATCGCCGATCGACACGCCGCTCATCTGCTTGCCGTTCAGCACGCCGCTCACGCCTTGCGCGGCGAACGCGTAGATGATCATGTTGGTCGACGTCGGCATCAGCGCGCCGGCGAGCGACGAGTGCGTGGTCACGTTGACCGCGTATGCGGCGCTATAACCTTCGCGCTTCATCAGCGGGATCACGACGCCGCCCATGGCCGACGTATCCGCGGTCGGCGAACCCGACACGCCGCCGAACAGCGTACAGGCGACCACGTTGGCCATGCCGAGGCCACCGCGGAAATGGCCGACCGAGGCCTGCGCGAAACGCAGGATGCGGTCAGCGATGCCGCCATGGAGCATCAGCTCGCCGGAGAAGATGAAGAACGGGACCGCGAGGAACGAGAAACCGTTCATGCCCGAGATCATCGACTGCATCGCGGTCGCGGTCGGCAAGCCTTCGAACAGGTACGTCAGAACGCAGGACAGGCCCAACGCGAATGAAACCGGAACCCCGAGGAAGAGGAAGATTAGAAAACTGGCGGCAAGAAGGGCAAGTTCCATGATGGTTCTACTTTTATTCCGTGGCGGAGAGTTCGAGCGCCGGCTCTTCCCGTTTCCCCGCGAAGAGCTCGAGCAGATGCTCGATCGAGAACAACGCGATGCACACACTCGCGAAGATCGGGATGCAGTAGCGCACGCCTTCCGGCACGCCGATGATCGGAATGCGGTCGCCCATCGTGGTTTCCGCCATCTCGAGGCAACCGACGAAGACCGCCACCGCGAAAGCGACCAGACACAGGTGCTGAATCCCTTTCGCGATCACCTGGCCTTTCTCGGGCAATTTCTTGACGAGCGAGTCGAGTCCGATGTGACCGCCCTCGCGAACCTTCAGCGCGGCGCCGAACATCGCGATCAGGATCACCAGCAGCAATGCGATGGGCTCAACGAAATCGGGCGCGTCGCTAAACACGTAGCGCATCACCACGCTATAAATCACGAGCAGGCAAAGCACGGCGAGGCTAAGCGACGCCACGACCAGCAGCACGCGAAAAAGAAAATCATTTGGGCGTTTCAGGAAACTCATGACCCTGTCCTTGCTTACGACCGACCTATGCTTGAGATTCAGCCGTCCCGATGCGACACGATCCGCACGCGCGCGCGAAATCGCGCGGCGGAAGGTCTCGCGAGTTTCCTCGCGGGACCATTCACGCCGCTGTTGCGACAAGCGTTGCTATTGCTGATTGCGTCCGGGACGCGTGACTTACTTGATTGCTTCGATCTCGTCGACGATCTGCTTCATTTGCGGGGTCTTTTCGTACTTCGCCCACACAGGCTGCATCACCTTCACGAAAGCCGCGCGGTCGATCTGCGAAGCCGCGATGACCGTTGCGCCACCCTTCGTGACGGCCTTCTGTGCGTCGGCTTCGCGCGCGGTCCACAGCTTCTCGTAGTAAGGCACCGAGTCAGCCGCGGCCTTCTTGATGATCTGCTGCTCTTGCGGCGACAGCGTGTCCCAAACCTTCTTCGAGAACACCAGCACTTCCGGCGTCATCGAATGCTGGGTCTCCGAGTAGATCTGAGCGACTTCGAAGTGCTTGGTTTCTTCGTACGACGGCAGGTTGTTTTCGGCGCCGTCGACGAGGCCGGTCTTCAGGCCCGTATAGACTTCCGAGAACGGCATCGGGGTCGGCGTGCCGCCCATTGCCTTGATTTCGTCGACCATCAGGTCGGACGGCTGCACGCGGACCTTCAGCCCCTTCATGTCAGCCGGCGACTTGATCGCCTTCTTCGCGTACATCGAGCGTGCGCCGCTCTCGTAGAACGTCAGTGCGATCATGCCCTTCGCGGTGAAGGCGTCGAGGATCTTCTGGCCTTCCGGGCCGTACATGACCTTGCGGAAATGGTCGACGTCGCGGAACAGGAACGGCAGCGACGGGATCATCGATTCCGGCACGATTTCGTTGAACGCAGCACCGTTGGCACGGGCCATGTCGAGCGCGCCGATACGGACCTGGTCGATCGTGTCGTTTTCCGAACCGAGCGCGCTGTTGCCGAACACCTTCACGGAGTCCTTGCCGCCGGTCGCCTTGCTGATCTCCTCGCCCATGTACTTCACGGCCATGTTGGTCGGGAAGGTGTCGCCGTGCACATCGGCGACGCGGAACACGCGCGCTTCAGCCGACATCGTGCTGAACGCCAACGCCGCGGCCGCGACGATCATCGAAATATGGGAAGAGGCAAACTTCTTGTTCATCGTGACATTCCTTGAAAAATAGACCATCCCAGCAACAGCGGATGTGACATGGTTTTGACGCGTCTCCGGCTTCACGCTCACTGCCTTCGCAGGTGCGAGCGTTGGCCGTACTGGCTGTGCGACTTCCCCGGCACAGTTGACCCAGCACTCCAGTCGACAACTCGACTACTTACTTCAATCACGCCGGCCGGCTTCGGACATGCATGCCGCATCGACCGCGGCGGCACGAATGCCTTGAAAACCCACCGAATTGCACTGTCACACGAACACAGAAAGCCATTTGTTTGGACTTATATGTTGTACGACAACATACGAAGTCTATAAAAGGGGTTTTATCTTGTACAGACGGTATTTACCCGCATCAAGAAAAGCGCCGGCACGGATGACCGGCGTGGCATGCCACAGGGTCCCGCGCCGTCCGGCATTGGATGGGGACGGAATCGGTACAGTCTGCGGAGCTGTGGTATTTTTGCTTAAGAAATACGTGCCGGCGTGGTCTTCACACAACACGTTGTACGACGAGTGACAAATAAAGGGCCATACGAATGGTCCTGAAAAATGAAAACGCCGGGAGAAAAACTTCGTCCCGGCGCATGCTTCATGCAAGCAACGTTACAGTTGCCCTGCGAATTCGGGCTCAGGCAGCCCGCTCACGCCGGGCCGCAGCGCGAACACGTGGCCGTCGTGCTCGCTCGCGCCGTTGGCGGGACGAATCGAGGTGACGAACAGCGTATCGAGATCGCGGCCGCCGAACGCGCACATGGCAGGCTTGATGGCCGGCACCGGAACCTGCCGGTCGAGCTTACCCTGCGGCGTAAAACGCAGCAGCAGACCGGCGTCGTTCGCGCAGATCCAGTAGCAGCCGTCGGCATCGACCGCCGCGCCGTCCGGACGGCCCGAATAGTGATGCAGGTCGGCGAACACGCGGCGGTTGCGCGGCTCACCGCTGTCGACGTCGTAGTCGAACGCCCAGATCAGCCGGCGCAGCGGATGCGAGTCGGACAGATACATCGTCGTGCCGTCCGGCGACCAGCCCAGGCCGTTCTGCGTGATCAGCGAATCGACGACCGGCGCTGACAGCACGCCCTTCTCGTCGAAGCGGTACAGCGCGCCGCCCGGGATCGCCGCGGCCATATCCATCACCATCGTGCCGGCCCAGAAACGCCCTTGCCGGTCGCAGCGGCCGTCGTTGAAACGCATTCCGCCGTGCGGGAATTCAGGCGCCGCGAGCTTGCGCAGCGACGCTGTCAGCGGCTCGCCACTCGCCGCTTTCGACGCGTCCGCGAGCGAGACCGCGAACAACCCGGTCTCGCAGCCGGCGAGCACGGTGCCGGCGTGATCGAACGCGATGCAGGCAACCTGCTCCGGCAGCAGCCATTCGGTGCGCTTGCCTGTATCGAGCGAACCGCGCACGATCTTTTTCGCCGGAATGTCGACCCAGTACAGCGCCTGCTCGGCCGCGCGCCAGACCGGGCTTTCACCGGTGGCCGCGGGCAACGGACCGGCCGCTTCGAAGCGCTCCACTTGCGGATTCGCGCTCATTGCTTAGGCTCCCGCTTAGGCTCCCGCTTCGGCTCCATCGGACCGGCTAGCACGAACGGGCCGCCCTGGTACAGCTGGGTCGGGTCGTCGAAGCGCGTGTCGGGGGCGCTCGGTGGGAACAGGTGTTCGAACTGCGCCGAGCTGTCTTGCGGACGGTAGCCGAGAAACGCGGCGTTCGTGTTGTCGACCCACGAGATGCGGTTGTTCGACACGCCGTAGACGATCGCGTGACCGACTCGGTTCGTGAACAGCGAGCAGCGCACGAGCTCGATGAAATCGCGGTAGCTCAGATACGTGATGAGCATGCGCGCGGTCTTCGGCTGCTCGAACGACGAGCCGATCCGCAAACACACGGTCTCGAGACCGAAGCGGTCGAAGTAGTAGCGCGACAGCGATTCGCCGAAACACTTCGTCACGCCGTACATGCCGTCCGGACGCAGCGGCACTTCGGTATCGAGAACCGACGTGACCGGATGGAAACCCACCGCGTGATTCGAGCTCGCGTAGATGATGCGCTTCGCGCCATGCTTTTGCGCCGACGAGTACACGTTGTAGAGGCCGCGGATGTTCGCTTCGAGCAGGTCTTCGAACGGCGCTTCGACGGAGATGCCGCCGAGATGCACCACCGCGTCCACGCCTTCGAGCAGCGCGTGCACGGCTGCTTCATCGGCGAGATTGACGACGGCCGCTTCCTCGTGCGCGGCGACTTCGCCGAGCGCAGCGATATCGGACACGCGCACGATGTCGGCCCATTGCGCGAGCGCGGGACGCAGTTGCTTGCCGAGGTTGCCCGCGGCGCCGGTGAGCAGCAGACGGCGGAAGGGTTTCTTTGCCGCGGAGCGGTCAACGTTCAAATCGGTCATGTCTCTTGGATGTTGTGATTGCGAGCGGGTCTTCTGAATGGAAAAGCGAGCGCCGGCTGGACCGGCGCTCGCCTGAGTATTGACGGGGCACGGTGCCTGCTCAGGTCACCGGCGCCGGGTTGAACAGCGTCAACGCATTGTGCAGTCCCAGCTTCTCCGCGCAGGTTTCCTTGCGGCCGCTCGCGACTTCGAGCATCAGGCGGAACAGTTCCCAGCCCACCTCCTCGATGCTGGACTGGCCGGTCGCGATCGTGCCGGCGTTGATGTCCATCAGATCGTGCCAGCGACGCGCGAGGTCCGAACGCGTCGCGACCTTGATGACCGGTACTTCGGCGAGGCTGTACGGCGTGCCGCGGCCGGTCGTGAACACGTGCAGCGTGATGCCCGAGGCGACCTGCAGCGTGCCGCAGATGAAGTCGCTGGCCGGCGTGGCCGCGTAGATCAGGCCCTTCTGGTTGACCTTCTCACCCGGCGACAGCACGCCGGAGATCGCCGAGTTGCCCGACTTGATGATCGAGCCCATCGCCTTTTCGACGATGTTCGACAGGCCGCCCTTTTTGTTGCCGGGCGTCGTGTTCGCGCTGCGGTCCGCGCCGCCGCGCTTCAGGTAATCGTCGTACCACTGCATCTCGCGGATGATCGCCTGTGCGACGTCCGCATTGGCCGCGCGCGCGGTCAGTTGATCGACGCCGTCGCGCACTTCGGTGACTTCCGAGAACATCACGGTCGCGCCGGCGCGCACCAGCAGGTCGGTTGCGAATCCGACGGCCGGGTTCGCGGTCAGGCCCGAGAACGCGTCGCTACCGCCGCACTGCACGCCGATCACCAGATCCGACGCCGGACAGGTTTCGCGACGGCGGTTGTTCAGGCGCTTCAGATGCCCTTCGGCCATCCTCATGATCGACGTGATCATCGACTGGAAGCCGACGTGCGATTCGTCCTGCAGCACCACGACGTCGCCGTTCTGCTCCAGCGCGACATCACCGATGTCCGCGACGTCGTCGACGACCGCCGCCGCCGCGATCGGAATCGTTCCCGGCGGCATCAGACGCTCGGGCTGCAGCTTCTCGCAGCCGAGGCTCACCATCATCACTTCGCCGCCGAAGTTCGGGTTCAGCGCGATGTTGCGCACGGTGCGGATGGGCACCATCGCGTCGGGCGCGTCGATCGCGACGCCGCAGCCGTAGGTGTGACCGAGGCTGACGACATCGTCGACATTCGGATATTTCGGCAGCAGCTCGGCCTTGATGCGCGTGACCGCGTGTTGCACGACGTCGGCGACGCACTGCACGGTGGTCGTGATCGCGAGGATGTTGCGCGTGCCCACCGAGCCGTCCGAGTTACGGTAGCCCTCGAACGTATAGCCTTCGAGCGGCGGCATGTCCGGCGCTTTGGTGGTGGCGATCGGCAGGTCTTCGAGTCCCGGGGGGCTCGGCATGCGGATCACATGTTCGTTGATCCAGCTGCCCTTCGGCAGCGGCTTCAGCGCATAACCGATCACGACGTTATAGCGGATGACCTCGTCGCCCTCGGCGAGATCGGCCACCGCGACCTTGTGGCCCTGCGGCACACGCTCGCGCAGCCTGAGGCCATCGGCAAATACCGCGCCCTCGCCCAGACCGCCGTCGTTGACGACGATCGCGACATTGTCATTGGGATGAACGCGGATGTAGAGCGGAGTTTGTTCCATTGATCGATCCTTGAGGCGTGATAGACCTGCTTCGCCATTAATCATACGTCATCCTACAACGTGAAGTTTCGCCCGGATGTTCCGTATTTACCCTATAGCGTGAATTATGCCGTGAAAACCCCGTTGAGTTACCGGATTTGTTGTTGTACGATGACGTATAAGAAATCTGATTTCCAAAGATTTTCTACTAGTACGACGTCCGTTGTACTGGTTGGAACCAACAACGACCCAATCCGACGCCTGGATACTTTGATCATGACGACACCGCAGGAACTCAAGCAGATCGTTTCGGAAGGCCTCCTGTCCTTCCCCGTCACCGACTTCGACGCTAAAGGCGACTTCCGCGCCGACACCTACGCAGAGCGTCTCGAATGGCTCGCTCCGTACGGCGCATCGGCGCTGTTCGTCGCCGGCGGCACGGGCGAATTCTTCTCGCTGACGCAAGACGACTACACGCAAGTAGTCAAGACCGCGGTCGAGGTCTGCAAGGGCAAGGTACCGATCCTCGCCGGCGCCGGCGGCCCGACCCGCGTGGCGATCGCCTACGCGAAGGAAGCGCAGCGCCTCGGCGCGCACGGCATCCTGCTGATGCCGCACTACCTGACCGAAGCAAGCCAGGACGGTATCGCCGAGCACGCCGAAGAGGTCTGCAAGGCTGTTCCGGGCATGGGCATGATCATCTACAACCGCGCGAATTCAAAGCTCAACGCCGACATGCTCGAGCGTCTGGCAGACCGTTGCCCGAACCTGATCGGCTTCAAGGACGGCGTGGGCGAGATCGAAAACATGGTGACGATCCGCCGCCGCCTCGGCGAGCGCTTCTCGTACCTCGGCGGCCTGCCGACCGCGGAAGTCTACGCTGCCGCCTACAAGGCGCTGGGCGTGCCGGTGTACTCGTCGGCGGTGTTCAACTTCATTCCGAAGACCGCGATGGACTTCTACCGCGCGATCGCCGCTGACGACCACGCGACGGTCGGCAAGCTGATCGACGAATTCTTCCTGCCGTACCTGAAGATCCGCAACCGCCGTGCCGGCTACGCGGTCAGCATCGTCAAGGCTGGCGCGAAGCTGGTCGGCCACGACGCAGGTCCGGTGCGCGCACCGCTGACCGATCTGACGCCGGAAGAAATGGAACAGCTCGACGCGCTGATCAAGAAGCTCGGACCGCAGTAAGGCACCGGCGTCAGGGCTTCGAGCGAAGTAGCTCGCGAGCCTCATCGATGAGGGCCGCCTAGACGGCCGCGTGGCGAACGCCCGGCACCGCAACGTCGCCGGGCGTTCGTGTGTTTGCCCGACAGGCAGGTGGTCTGCGGGCCACCCGGTGTGCAGACTACACCTCGCCCGACAATACAGGAGATGACCCATGGACTTGAGCCGCTCGGCCAGTTCCACCGACGCCGCTGCTAGCGCGGCACGCACCAAGGTCCGCTACGGGATCCTGCTGCTGATCTTTGTGATCACCACCCTCAACTACGCCGACCGCGCGACGCTGTCCGTCACCGGTTCCGCAATGCGCACCGCGTTCAGCCTCGACGCGATCCGCATGGGCTATATCTTTTCCGCATTCAGCTGGGCTTACGTGCTGTCGCAACTGCCGGCCGGCTGGCTGCTCGACCGTTTCGGTGCGCGCCGCGTGTACGCGGCGAGCATCTTCTCGTGGTCGCTATTCACGCTGCTGCAGAGCTCGGTCGGCCTGCTCGGCAGCGCCGGTGCGGCGATTACCGGCCTGTTCGCGCTGCGCTTCGTGATGGGCGCGGCCGAGTCGCCGGCGTTCCCGGCGAACGCGAAGGTCGTCGCGAGCTGGTTCCCGACCAACGAGCGCGGCACCGCGTCGGCGATCTTCAACGCCGCGCAATACTTCGCCGCGGTCGTGTTCACGCCGCTGATGGCGTGGCTCACGCACGCGTTCGGGTGGGAAATGGTCTACGTCGTACTGGGCGTGGCCGGGCTGCTGCTCGCGCTGACGTGGCTGAAGGTCATGAAGAATCCCGCCGACCATCCGCGCGTGTCGCGCGCCGAGCTCGAGTACATCGAGCAAGGCGGCGGCCTCGTCAGCGGTGCGCGCAAGACGCGCCCGGACGATGTTTCGAAGGCCGGCGGCTGGACGCTCGTGCGTCAGTTGCTCAGCAACCGCATGCTGCTCGGCGTCTATCTCGCGCAGTACTGCATCAACGTGCTGACCTACTTCTTCCTGACGTGGTTTCCGATCTACCTCGTGCAGGCGCGCGGCATGACGATCCTGCATGCGGGCCTCGTGGCCTCGCTGCCGGCGATCTGCGGCTTTCTCGGCGGGGTGCTCGGCGGCGTGCTGTCGGACGGAATGATCCGCCGCGGCTGTTCGCTGACCGTCGCGCGCAAGGTGCCGATCGTCGGCGGCATGCTGCTGTCGACCTGCATCATCGGCTGCAACTACGTGTCGACCGACTGGGTCGTCGTCGCGCTGATGTCGCTCGCGTTCTTCGGCAAGGGCATCGGCGCGCTCGGCTGGGCGGTCGTCGCCGATACGTCGCCGAAGGAAGCGCTCGGCTTGTCCGGCGGGATCTTCAACATGTTCGGCAACATCGCCGGCATCGTGACGCCGATCGTGATCGGTTATCTCGTCGCGCGCACGGGCTCGTTCAATGGCGCGCTGGTGTTCGTCGGCGCGAACGCGCTGCTGACCGTGATCAGCTATCTGGTGATCGTCAAGGACATCCGGCGGGTCGAGTTGCGTCCGGCGTGAGCCCGTTATAGGCTGGGTTATCGTCGCGGTTATCGTACTTCCGGCCGACCGACCCGGCGCCTCGCGCGATCTATTCGCGCCGAGGCGCCAAACTTCCGGCCTGCGCCGATATACGTGACATTTGCGCCGGAAACGAGCCGGCCTTCTATAATCAGTCGTCAGACGACGATATAATAAAAATGCACGATTCCCAGCGATCTTTCAAACAAGGAGCGTTTTCGATGGCTACACCACTAGCATCCGCGGCACCGCCACGACGCGCTCGCAATCTTGCCGAGTTCGTCGTCAACTACGTCACCGAGCAGATCGCGGCCAACTTGCTGAAGCCGGGCGACAAACTCCCCACCGAATCGCAGCTGATGAGCACACTCAGCGTGAGCCGCACGGTGATTCGCGAGGCGATCTCGCGCCTGCAGGCAGGCAAGGTCATCGAGACGCGGCACGGCATCGGCAGCTTCGTGCTCGAGCCGCAGCGCGAAAAGCTCGGCATCGACATGGTGCCCGCCACCACGCTGCGCGACGTGCTGTGCATTCTGGAGCTGCGCATCAGCCTCGAAACCGAATGCGCCGGTCTCGCCGCGCAACGCGCGAAACCGGACGACCTCGCGCGCATGCGCACCGCGCTCGACGCGATCGAGGCCACGCGCCACAACGGGCTCGACAGCGTGCAGGCCGACCTGCAGTTCCACATCTCGGTCGCACGCGCAACCGGCAACCGCTATTTCGTCGACATACTGTCGCAAATGGGCAGCGCGCTGATTCCGCGCAACCGGCTCGACTCGGCCGGCATCGCGCGCGCCGATCCTGATGCGTATCTGTCGCTCGTGAACCTCGAGCATGAAAGCATCCTCGAGGCGATCAGCCGGCACGACGCCGAAGGCGCACGCGCGGCGATGCGCATGCATCTGTCGAATAGCCGCGAGCGGCTGCGTCGCGCGAATGAAGTGAGCGAAGCGAACAGCTGATTCTCACGAAGCTCGCGGGCGAAAAAAATGGCCGGGAATCTCCCGGCCATTTTTTTATCTTGCGATTGCGTCCGCCCTTCCCTTCGGTCCGCGCCCGGCCGACCGGCCCGGGCACGCATCCGTGCAGGACGGCGTCACGCGATTAACCGCGCGTGAGTTCGCCATCGCGACGACGCCACAGTTCCAGCGGATTGCCGTCAGCCAGCGTTTCCGGCAGCAGCTCGGCCGGGAAGTCCTGGTAGCAGACCGGGCGCAGGAAGCGGTCGATCGACGTGGTGCCGACCGAGGTCGCTCGGCTATCCGACGTTGCCGGGAACGGGCCGCCGTGGACCATCGCGTGGCACACTTCGACGCCGGTCGGGAAGCCGTTGACCAGAATCCGGCCGGCCTTGCGCTCGAGAATCGGCACCAGCTTCTTCGCAGCGGCCACGTCGGCGCTGTCCATCTGCAGCGTCGCGGTCAGCTGGCCGGCGAAGTGTTCGGCGACCTTCAGCATTTCCTGCTCGTCCTTGCAGCGGATGATCGTCGACACCGGGCCGAATACTTCGTCTTCGAGCGCCGGGTTCGCGAGGAACGTCTGCGCGTCGGTCACGAACAGCGCCGCGCAAGCCTGGGTCGGGCCGGTCGCGGCGACGCCGCGTGCCACGACTTCGACGCCCTTCGTTGCGGCCAGCTTGCCTTCGCCGTCTTCATACGCGGCGTGAATGCCCGAGGTCAGCATGGTCTGCGCCGGCTTCGCCGCGAGCGCTTCCGATGCCGTCGCGACGAAGCCCTTCAGCGCGTCGCTGTCGATCGCGATGGCGAGGCCCGGGTTGGTGCAGAACTGGCCCGCGCCGAGCACGAGCGAGTCGACGAAACCGCGCGCGATGCTGTCGCCGCGTGCCGCAAGAGCGTTGGGCAGCAGGAACACCGGGTTGATGCTGCTCATTTCCGCGTACACCGGGATCGGCTCCGGACGCGCCGCCGCGACGCGCATCAGCGAAGTGCCGCCCGCACGCGAACCGGTGAAGCCGACCGCCTTGATGGCCGGGTGCGCAACCAGTGCCTCGCCGACCGAGTTACCCGCGCCGACGATCATCGAGAACACGCCTTCGGGCAGATCCATTTCCTGCGCGACGCGCTGGATCACGCGACCGACCAGCTCCGACGTGCCGAGGTGAGCGCGATGCGCCTTCACGACGACCGGGCAGCCAGCAGCCAGCGCCGCGGCGGTGTCGCCACCCGCTACCGAGAACGCGAGCGGGAAGTTGCTCGCGCCGAACACCGCGACCGGACCGAGCGCGATCTTCTGCATGCGCAGATCCGAGCGCGGCAGCGGCTTGCGCTCCGGCAGCGGCGAATCGAGCGTAGCGTTGAGCCACTGGCCCGCGCGCACGGTCTGCGCGAACAGCTTCAACTGGCCGGTGGTGCGGCCGCGCTCGCCTTCCAGACGCGCCTTCGGCAGTCCCGATTCAGCCTGCGCACGCTCGATCAGCTCGTCGCCGAGCGCGGTGATGCCGTCAGCGATACGGTCCAGGAACTCGGCGCGCACTGCGAGCGGCAGTTGACGGTAGGCGTCGAACGCCTGTTGCGCGAGCGCGCAGGCCTGCGCGACGTTCTCGACGGTGCCGCTGCCGAACACCGGCTCGGCAATCTCGGAACCCGTGGCAGGATTGAACGCGCGCAGCGGTTTTTCTTCGCCGCGCACGGCTTTGCGACCGATCAGCATTTCGCCGGTAATAGGCATTTTTGACTTTCCTTTAATGAAGGCTGAAGATATAGGTCATCCTACAACATCGCGGGGGCCCTATGCAACCCGAAACGCTTGTCTGACAGGCGCATACGGGTATACTCGGCCATTACAACCGGGCCGTGCGGTGCTAATCTACAGCTGGTCGTACGACGACTTATAACTCGCATTTCGCGGTTTAGCATTGTCGCAGCTTTTCCCGATCCATCGCAGTTCGAGGAGACACCGCATGCCCGCCGTCACGCCTTACGAATCCTTGCCCAACCGCTTCCGGCGCGCGGTGCGCGAGGGAAAAACCCAGATCGGCTGCTGGGCGTCGCTCGCCAGCCCGATCGCCACTGAACTGCTGGGCACGGTCGGCTTCGACTGGATGCTGCTGGACGCCGAACACGCGCCCAACGACGTGCTCACGCTGATCCCGCAGTTGATGGCGCTCAAGGACAGCGGCAGCGCACCGGTCGTCCGACCACCGGCCAACGACAGCGTCGTGATCAAACGTTTTCTCGACAGCGGCTTCTCGAACTTCCTCGTGCCCTTCGTCGACAGCGCCGACGACGCCGCCCGCGCGGTCGCGTCGACACGCTATCCGCCGCAGGGCATTCGCGGCGTGTCGGTCGGCCATCGCGGCAATCGCTACGGCACCGTGTCCGACTACTTCGCGATCGCCAACGACAATGTCTGCGTGATCGCGCAGATCGAAAGCCGCAAGGCGGTCGAGAATATCGACAGCATCCTCGCGGTGGACGGCATCGACGCGGTCTTCATCGGTCCGTCCGACCTCGCGGCGTCGTATGGCCACCTCGGCAATGCGAGCCATCCGGACGTGCAGCAGGCGATCGCGCATGTGGTCGCCCGCGCGCAGGCGGCCGGCAAGTCGAGCGGCATTCTCGCGCCGCTGCAGGCCGACGCGGAACGATATCTGTCGATGGGCGCGCGCGTCGTCGCGGTCTGCGCGGATCTCGGGTTGCTCAAGGGCGCCGCGCAGGCGGCACAGAAACACTTCATGCAGAAACCGGCGGGCGAGGCTTGAACGCGGCCGCCACGACATCTTCGGAGCATTCCATGCAAACAGCAGGCTTTATCGGACTCGGCATCATGGGCAAGCCCATGGCCGCCAACCTTCTGAAAAACGGCGTGTCGCTCGCCGCCTTTACGCGTAGCGGCGTGCCCGCCGAGCTCACGCAGGCCGGCGCCGTCGCATGCGAGAACCCCGCCGCGGTCGCCGCCAACGCGGACGTGATCTTCATCATGGTGCCTGACACGCCGGACGTCGAACGCGTGCTGTTCGGCGAGAACGGCCTCGCGAGCGCGCTGCGCGCCGGCCAGACGGTCGTCGACATGAGCTCGATCTCGCCGATGGCGACCCGCGATTTCGCGGCGCGCGTGCGCGAATCCGGTGCCGATTATCTCGACGCGCCGGTGTCCGGTGGCGAAGTCGGCGCGAAGGCCGGCTCGCTGACCATCATGGTCGGGGGCGAACAGGCCACGTTCGACAGCGTGAAGCCCCTGTTCGACATGATGGGCAAGAACGTCACGCTGATCGGCGCGGTCGGCGCGGGCCAGGTGTGCAAGGTCGCCAACCAGGTGATCGTCGCGGCGACCATCGAGGCGGTCGGCGAAGCGCTGCTGCTCGCGTCGAAGGCGGGTGTCGATGCGGCGCGCGTGCGTGAGGCGCTGATGGGCGGCTTCGCATCGTCGCGCATTCTCGAAGTGCACGGCGAGCGCATGACCAGGCGCACGTTCGATCCGGGCTTCCGCATCGAACTGCACCAGAAGGACCTGAACCTCGCGCTGTCGACCGCGCAGGCGCTCGGCGTGTCGCTGCCGAACACCGCCACCTGCCAGGCGCTGTTCAACGCGTGCGTCGCGCACGGCGGCAAGGCGTGGGACCACTCGGCGATGGTGCGCGCGCTCGAAGTGCTCGCGAATCACGAGATCGGTCAGAAGAGCGCGTAAGCGCGCTGTTGCACGGCGCCACTTCACAGTTGCGATCGGGTTTTCCGTCTGTCCGCATGTGACCGATGGCCGGCTCGATCGCAATTCGTCGTCTGATCGGGAGCGATGCTCTTCTCACGGTCGACCATAACGGCTTCCGCCGCGGCATCGCTCTGAATTGCCGCCTGATCCAGCGCTTCTAACCAGCGTATGACCATCAACGCGTGAGCATAGCTCGCGACCTTTCGTCTCCTCATTAACGGCCGATGCTTTCGCAATTTTATTGCGAGCTACGCGCCCCTCTTGCGGCTGTCAAAGCGTACGGCGTGGGTAGTGGCCGGGCTGCCATGGCATTCGCCCCATGCCCTTGCGCCATCCGATCCAACTAACGTCCGATCGAGCGAACCATCGGGACGCACGGGCTGGCACAAGAATCATCCTTCGCCCATTCCCTCGCTCTGTACCCGGCTGTTAGCTTGATGGCCCCAACAACGACAGAGGAGTCCGGAGTGTCATATAACCAGGATTCGGATGGCGTGCGCGTCGTACTCAGTGCGCCACAACTGGCGGCGGTGCTGACCCGCCAATCGATCAGCCACAGCGAAATGCTTTCCAACCGGCTATGGGGCGGATTGCAACTTGTCGGCGGTCTGCTGGAAATGGTCGGGGCCGGCGCGCTGTGTGTGATGCCAGAACCGACCATGGCAAGCAAGGCCGGATGCGTTGTGTTCGGCGTTCACGGCTCGGACACAGCGGCCGCTGGCTTGCGTCAGATCTGGACGGCGCGAGATACGGCGACGCTAACCCAGCAGGGCACGACGAAACTCGCCGAAGCGATGAATGCCAGTCCCGATATGGCGAACAATATCGGTCTGTGGCTCGATATGGTCGTGCCGTTTGGCTTTGCTGGTTCGATCAAGGCTGTACGGACTTCGCAGATCGTGATGGGCCGGATCAGACTGATGGAGCACGAAGCGAAGGACGGTAGCCGGATCGGCGGGCATACAATCGAAAAGCATGTCGGGCGGACTGAGGCGCAACTGCGCGAGAGGCTGCGCCTGGAACCAAAAAGAGACGTAGTATCGTCGTTTCGGGATTTACCGACGGCGGAATGGGCGATCTCCAAGGTTATGGAATCCAACACACTGAAAATCAGGAGTTGGGCTCAATCAAATCCGAGACATGCGTTAACTCTATTCCATAACGTTGGAAAAACTGTAGGTTATGGAATTAACCGAGAAACCGGGCAAGTAAAGGGTATGAGTATGGTTCAGGTTGTGTTGAAATATGAGAAATACAATGGAATGCCATATTACATTTTGACGTCTTATCTACTGAAATGATGAACGAAGAATCATATCCCCAGTTCTATGTCCTGTTCGGGGGATATCTCAACCAAGACAGCGATCTCTGGGGTGACACTCTGGAGCAGGTTGTATCGTGCTTCAAGGGAGACAGTTCTACAGAAGAAATTGCAGAGACGCTGCGCGAAATAGATAAATATAAAAAAGAAGCAGGCGAAAATCTTGACCAAAAGTTTTACGAAGATTATGGATTTAATTTCCATCCGAAATTGTGGGGATACACTACCGCATCCTTCTTTGACGAATTAAAACGTCTGCTGGGCGACTAATCTGCTTGCCGGCTGCAACGCTCACGGCGCAACAGCGCCATCCTGCAAACGGCCGCAAAACCGACAAAGAAGCGGCGCCCACTCATGGGCGCCGCTTCTTTCACAACATCGGCCCACTAAAGCCGACCGCACTTCGCCTTACTTCGCCGTCACCGCACCGGCCGACGCCCACTTCGGCTCCGGCATCTTTTCCGAACTCCTGGCCATCAGGCAGACCACGACCGCGGCAATCAGATCGAACACCGCCAGCACGACGAACAGCGGGCTATAGCCGATCTGCGTGACGAGCACACCGAACAGCGCGGTGAACGCCGCGGCGCCCAGATATCCAGCCATGCCGCCCATGCCCGTCGCGGTCGCGACCTCGTGCCTGCCGAACATGTCCGACGTGATCGCGTACAGTGCGCCCGACAACGTCTGGTGCGCGAAGCCGCCGACGCACAGCAGCGCCACCGCCATGTACGGGCTCTCGACGAGACCGACGCACGCCGGCCCGATCATCAACAACGCACCGACCACGAACACCATCTTGCGCGACGTGAACAGCGACACCTTCGCGTACTTGTGGAACAGCGGGCTCAGATAACCGCCGAGCACGCAGCCGATGTCGGCGGCGAGGAACGGCATCCACGCGAACATCGCGACTTCCTTCAGGTTCATGTGACGCTCGGTCATCATGTACAACGGAATCCACGCGTTGAACGTTTGCCAGGCCGGCTCGGACAGAATTCGCGGAATACCGATCGCCCAGAAATCGCGGCTCGCCAGCATCGCGCGCCAGTTGCGCTCCGGCGCGTTGATGTCATCGTGATGCTTCGCTTCCTGGCCGCTCAGAATGTAGTCGCGCTCCGCGTTGGCCAGCAGCTTCTGGTTGCGCGGATGCTTGTAGATGGTCATCCACAGCACGCTCCATACGATACCCGCCGCGCCGACGATCACGAACGCGAGTTGCCAGCGGCCGTGAAACAGTGCCCACACGACGAGCGGCGGCGCAAGCAGCGCGCCAATCGACGAGCCAATGTTGAACCAGCCGATCGCAACCGACCGCTCTTTCGCCGGGAACCACTCGCTGGTTGCCTTCACGCCAGCCGGAATCCCGGCCGATTCGGCGAGACCCAGGATCCCGCGGAACACTGCGAGGCTGCGCCAGCCCGTCGCCCATGCCGCCGCCGCGCACGCCACCGACCACGCCAGCGCGAACACCGCGAAGCCGACCTTGGTGCCGATCGTGTCGAGCACGAAACCGGCGACCGGCTGCATGAACGCATAGCAGAGCTGCCACGCCACGACCACGTGCGAATACTGCTCGGTCGTGATGTTCAGCTCCTTCATCATCGTCGGAGCCGCGACCGACAACGTGTTACGCGCCAGGTAATTGATGATCAGGCCGGCCGCGACCAGCGCGACCATCCACCAGCGAATACCCTTGATCTTCATTGCTGCTACTCCTCGTGTTGCAATGCCCGTCAAACCGAACGGGACTTAAGCCTTGCGCGAATAGTCGATGCCGACGAAGCTACCGCCCTGGTAGCGCTGGCACAGCTCATCGAGCGGATTCGGGCGCGACAGGATGTCTTGCGCGTAGTCCTCGGCGTTCTGCTTCGGCTCGTAGCCAAGGCGCGCGGCGCCGCTGTTGTCCCACCAGCTGCGCGTATTGGCCGACACGCCCCAGATGGTCAGGAAGCCGACGTCTTCCGCTTCGATGCAGCGCTCGAGGAAATGCATCAGGTCCTTGTGGCCGAACCAGGTGCTCAGATGGCGCTGCTCGGTCGGACGCTCGAGGCAGCTGCCGATCCGCACGCACACGCTTTCGATGCCGTGCTTGTCCCAGTACATGCGCGCGAGCGCTTCGCCCCACACCTTCGACAGGCCGTAGAAGCCGTCCGGGCGCAGTTCGCAGTCGAGGCTCAGATGCTCGGTGACCGGGTACATGCCGATCGCGTGGTTCGAGCTCGCGAACACGATGCGCTTCACGCCGTTGCGGCGCGCGCCTTCGTAGACTTCGACGAGGCCGCGCAGGTTGTTCTCGATGATCTCGGGCAGCGGACGCTCGACGCTCGTGCCGGCGAAATGGATCAGCACGTCCACGCCGTTCAGCAGACGGTCGACCACCGCCGGATCGCGCAGGTCGCCGTTCATCACGTCTTCGCCGTCGACGAGCGGCGTCAGTACTTTGGAGCCCGCGGCCGAGCGCAACGGCACGCCGCGCGCGACGAATTCAGCACGTACCACGGAGCCGAGCTGGCCGCCGGCGCCACTCAGGGCAATCTTCTTCATAGGGGTTCCTTTTACTGCGCCGCGCGCGAGGTCTTCAGAGAACAGACAGAGGATCTGAGCGGCCGGCGAAATCGCGCTGCGCGCGTCGCATAACACACTCAAGTTGTACGATAACGTACTATCGACGATGGACAAGCAGATTTCAACTCCGCATTTACCCTTAAATTACTGTGTGGCAGTTTCCTACCTCTTTAAAAAACAAAGGCATAGGAACATCGCGTTCGTGCGACATCGTATAACTTGAAGTGGATTTTTGTTCCAGGAGTGGATTTACCCGACGCCAGCGGGCGCGTGGCGTCCGACGCGAGCGGCGTCCGTATGCCGCCCGCGCCCTCAAAGGATCACTTCGTTACGTTCGCTCAGGCGCCGATGAATTCGAGCAGATCGGCATTGACCTTGTCGGCCTCCACCGTGCACATGCCGTGCTGGCCGCCCGGATAAACCTTCAGCGTTGCGTTCTGGACGATCTCCGCGGTGCGTCGGCCGGCTGCGTCGATCGGCACGATCTGGTCGTCGTCGCCGTGCAGCACCAGGGTCGGCACGTCGATCTTCTTCAGATCTTCGGTGTAGTCGACTTCGGAGAACTGCTCGATGCAGTCATATAGCCCCTTGATCGAACCGGCCATGCCCTGGCGCCAGAATGAATCGATCACGCCCTGCGACACCTTCGCGCCCTCCCGGTTGTAGCCGTAGAACGGCACGGCCAGATCCTTGAAGAACTGCGAGCGATCGTCCGCGACGCCCTTGCGGATGCCGTCGAACACGTCGATCGGCAGGCCGAGCGGATTATCGGCGGTCTTCAGCATCAGCGGCGGCACTGCGCCGATCAGCACAGCCTTCGCGACGCGCCCCGTGCCATGCCGGCCGATGTAATGCGCAACTTCGCCACCGCCTGTCGAATGGCCGACCAGCGTCGCGTCCTGCAGATCGAGATGTTCGATCAGCGCGGCGAGATCGTCGGCGTAGGTGTCCATCTCGTTGCCGTCCCACGGCTGCTCCGAGCGGCCGTGACCGCGCCGGTCGTGCGCGATCACGCGCAAGCCCTTGCTGCCGAGAAACAGCATCTGCGCATCCCACGCATCGGCGGTCAGCGGCCAGCCGTGCGAAAACACGACCGGGCGTCCATGGCCCCAGTCCTTGTAGAAAATCGAGGTACCGTCTTTCGTCCTGATCGTGCTCATCTGCTGACTCCTTGTCGATGAAGTCTGCCGTCGCCGGCAGGTGGATGAAGCGCAAGCTGCTCACGAAGTATGCGCGCGACGCATGACAGAACGCCGTGCGAATGCGGCAATGAGTCATGACCTATTGAGAAATTCCGCCGCGAAATAACATCAACACCAAACGAATCGCGAACGGATAATGCGCAACGAATACTGAAGAGAAAAAGCTGAAACGGCCACGCGGCAGCGTGCATCGTAGAAGTAAAAAAATCGCCTGACCAGCACGCCCACCGACGAAGTCGGTTTGGATGGATCGATTGTCGGCTGGCGACAGACACCGCCCGCGACCTTGCCGCGCAAGGCTGCGCGAAACGCATTGCTGCAGCGCGGTCGATTGACGCAGCTCACGCGCCGAGGCACACACGGCCACGTATCAGCCGCCAAAAGAAACTTGATATTCAACAACGGCTTGCCTCATCGATAAGCGTATTTCGCATAAAACAAGGCGGTTTTTTGACGCACATCGCATCGCAACACTTTTTGTTTCGATCCCCTACTCTTGCGCCATCTGCCCAGCGCAGTGCGCACCGACATCGGTCGACGCGCGTAAGTCCGCTCACGCGGGCCATCACGCACAACAGGATCATGAACTCCGCACTATCGGCATTCGATCTCGCGCGCATTCAATTCGCGTTCACCGTTTCTTTTCACATCGTTTTCCCCGCGCTCAGCATCGGTCTCGCCAGTTTCATCGCCGTTCTCGAATGGCGTTGGCTGAAAACCGGCAAGGCCTACTACAAAGATCTTTGTCTGTTCTGGTCGAAGATCTTCGCGGTGGCCTTCGGCATGGGCGTCGTCTCCGGTGTCGTGATGAGCTATCAGTTCGGCACCAACTGGTCGGGCTTCTCGAGTTTCGCCGGGCCGATCACCGGTCCGCTGCTGATGTACGAGGTGATGACCGCATTCTTTCTCGAAGCGGGCTTCCTCGGCATCATGCTGTTCGGCTGGCAGCGCGTGAGTCCGCGCGCGCACTTCGGCGCAACGCTGATGGTCGCGATCGGCACGCTGATCTCGACCTTCTGGATTCTCGCGTCCAATAGCTGGATGCAGACGCCGCAGGGCTTCGAAGTCGTCGACGGTCATGTCGTGCCGCTCGACTGGTTCAAGATCATCTTCAATCCGTCGTTCCCCTACCGGCTCGCGCATATGGCGCTCGCGGCGTTCATCGTCGCGGGGCTGGTGGTCGCGGCGGTCGGCGCGTGGCATCTGCTGCGCGGCCGGCGCGATCCCGCCGTCAAGAAGATGTTCTCGATGGCGCTGTGGCTGCTGTTGATCCTCACGCCGATCCAAGCATTCGTCGGCGATCAGCACGGCCTCAATACGCGCAAGTATCAGCCGGCGAAGATCGCGGCGATCGAAGGCTTGTGGGATACCGAAAAAGGCGGTACCGCGCTGAACCTGTTCGGCATCCCCGACATGAAGGCGGAGACCACGCGCTACGCGGTGTCGGTGCCGCACCTCGGCAGCCTGATCCTCACGCATAGCTGGGACGGCGAAATCCGCGGTCTGAAGGAATTTCCGCCGCAGGACCGGCCGGATTCGACCGTCGTGTTCTGGAGCTTCCGCATCATGGCCGGCCTCGGCGTGCTGATGATCGCGATGTCGATCGCGGCCTGGGTGCTGCGCCGGCGCGGGCGCCTGTTCGAAGCGAAGTGGTTCCAGCGGCTGTGTGTCGCGATGGGACCGAGCGGCTTCATCACGCTGCTGGCCGGCTGGGTCACCACCGAAGCGGGCCGTCAACCGTGGGTCGTGTACGGCGTGATGCGCACGTCGCAGGCGGTGTCGCCGCTGACCACGCAGCAGGTCGGTCTGTCGTTGATGACGTTCGTGGCCGTCTACTTCCTCGTGTTCGGCACCGGCATCTACTACATGCTGAAGCTGATGCGCTCCGGTCCCGCGCTGCCTGGCGGCGAGTCGCACGACATGTCCCACGGCCTGCCGCAGCCGACGCCCGCGCAGACCGCGCGCCGCCCGCTGTCCGCCGCCGATCGGATGATCGACGCCGTCTAACCTACGCTTCGAGAGAAAGAAAAAATGGACGTAACCGTCGTATGGGCCGCGATCATCGCGCTGGGCCTTTTCATGTACGTGGTGCTGGACGGCTTCGACCTCGGCATCGGCATCGTCTTTCCGTTCTTCCCCGACGAAAAGGAACGCGACCTGATGATGAACACGGTCGCGCCAGTGTGGGACGGCAACGAAACCTGGCTCGTGCTCGGCGGCGCCGCGCTGTTCGCGGTGTTTCCTGTCGTCTACTCGACCGTGCTGTCGGCGCTCTATCTGCCGCTCGTGTTCATGCTCGTGTGCCTGATCTTTCGCGGCGTGTCGTTCGAGATCCGCGCGAAGTCGCGGCGCACGAAGCATCTGTGGGATCTCGCGTTCATCGGCGGCTCGGCGGGCGCGGCGTTCTTCCAGGGCATCGTGCTCGGCGCGTTCCTGCAAGGCATTCCGGTCGCCGATGGCGCCTATGCCGGCGACGCGTTCGGCTGGCTCACGCCGTTCAGCCTGCTGACGGGCCTCGGACTCGTCGCGACCTACGCGCTGCTCGGCTGCTGCTGGCTCGTCGCGAAGACCGAGGGCGATCTGCAGCGACGGCTGCATCGCGTGGTCTGGCCGCTGACGCTGGTGCTGCTCGGCTTCGTCGCGCTCGTGAGCCTATGGACGCCGCTGATGGACGCGGGCATCGCGCAACGCTGGTTCCATGACGGGATCTTCTACCGTCTGCTGCCGGTGCCGTTCCTCGTCGCGATCTGCGCGTTCTTCATGCATCGCGCGGTGCGCGCGCGCCATCACAACACGCCGTTCGTGCTCGCGCTGGCGATCGTGCTGCTCGGCTATCTCGGGCTGCTCGTGAGTCTGTGGCCGTATGCGATTCCGTCGAGCATCACGCTATGGGAAGCCGCCGCGCCACGCTCGAGCCAGACGTTCACGCTGGCCGGCGCGGCGGTGATCCTGCCGATCATCGTCGCCTATACGACGATGGGTTACTGGGTCTTTCGAGGCAAGGTGCGTCATGGCGACCAACATCACTATCACTGAAACGCGGGGTGCCAGTGCGTCGGCTCCCACCGCCACTGCCGCAACGCCCAGCCGCAAACTGCCGGGCTGGCTCTGGTTCATCGCGCTATGGTGTTTCGGCGTGACCGCAGCGATGTCGCTCGGCTTCGCCTTCAAGCTTCTGATGAATGCGACGCTGTTCGCGGTCAGATAGCGGCGCGCGAACCCGTGTCGATCCGGCGGGCATAACCTTCCGGATCGTGCGCGTCAGCGCTTCAAAAACGGGGCGCGCGGCTCGTCTACGTAGCAAGCCGGAACCTATGCGCGGGAGACCTGCCTTAACATCACGAAGCGCATCGAACGATGCCGGCAGCCGGCCACGCGCGTCGCAGCGCAACTGCGCAGCCTGCAACTGCGGCATGTGCAACGGCGGCAGCCCTCAACGGACAGGCTCGACTCGCGGAGACATCATGAAGTTTCTTGTAGCCGACGACCATGAACTGATCCGGCAAGGCGTCAAAGGCATGCTGCGCGGCTTCGATCCCGACGCCCAGTTCGACGAAGCCGACAGTTGGGAAACCCTTGCGACCGCCGCGCGCCCCGACGCGAATCACGATCTGGCGATCGTCGATCTGCATATGCCGGGCATGAGCGGCGCGACGTCGCTCGAAACGCTGCTGAAGGCGAATCCGGCGCTGCCGGTAGTGGTGCTGTCCGCCGAGGAGTCGCCCGACGAGATGCGCGCGGTGCTCGCGGCCGGGGCGCTCGGCTTCGTCCCCAAGCGCCAGCCCGCCAGCGTGATGCTGAAGGCGATCGAACTGGTGCTATCCGGCGGTGCCTATGTGCCGATGGAGGCGCTGAGTCTGCTCGGCTCGCGCGAGACGCGGGCGGGCACCGATGCGGATGGATCGGCACGTGTGCCGGCCCCGGGCGCCGCCGCGCAAGCCGTCCGCGGGCCGGGCCCCGGCACCGTCCCGCAGCTCGAACCGGTCACGCAGGTACCGTCGCTGCAGCCGCATCAGCAGCATCTGCTGGAGAACCTGTCACCACGTCAGCAGGACATCATGCGGCTCGTGCATCGCGGCTGGACCAACAAGATGATCGCGCGCGATCTCGGCGTCGCCGAAGGCACGGTGAAGGTGCATCTGTCGGTGATCTTTCGGGCGCTTGGTGTGCATAACCGGTCGACGGCGATCGCCGTAATCAATGGATGGCTGGAGGCCGGGAAGACGTTGTAGCGCTTTGTGCTGCGCCGCAAGCCCAACCCGTCTTGGTTTCCAGCCTCTAAGGCTGCGTTTCGCTTTGCGCGCCTGAGCCCGCTTCGGCTTGCGGCGAGCCGGCCGCGGCGGGCGATGGCGGTGGGTCGTCCGGCGCTCCGCCCCCCAACACCACCGCACCCGCCGGCCGCCCCTGATCGAGCTCCGCCTGCTGCCACAGCATTTCCAGCGTGCGCCGCAAGCGCGCCGGCGTCACCGGCTTGTGCAGCACCGGAATCCCCTGCAACGCGAGCGCCGTCAGCTCCGCCGACGCCATATCGCCGGTGATCAGCAGCGTCACCACATTGCCGTGCCCCTCCCGCGCAAGCACGCCCCGTATCGCGCTCAGCGCCTGCGCGCCGGTGCGGTGATTGGCGAGCTGGTAGTCGCACAGCACCGCGTCGGGCACGAAGCCGTCCGCGAGCGCGGCGAGCGCGCCGGCTTCGTCGCGCGCGCCGCGCACGTCGCAGCCCCAGCGCTCGAGCAGACTCGCGAGGCCTTCGAGTATCGACGGCTCGTCGTCGATGCACAGCACGCGCCGCCCCTGCGCGGCCGGGCCGCCCGCGACCGAATCGTTCAGACTCGCGACGATGCCGCTCGCGTCACCCGCCTGCACCGCAAAGCGGAACACCGAGCCGCGCCCCGGCGCCGAGCGCAGCTGCAACTCGCCGCCGAGCAGGCCGACGAGCCGCCTGACGGTCGGCAGCCCGAGCCCATGCCCCTGACGCGCGTCGCGCTGCGGATTCTCGACCTGGTAAAACTCCTCGAAAATGCGCTCGTGCTCTTGCGGCGCCATGCCGACGCCCGAATCGCGCACCTCGATATAGCCGCCCTTCTGTCGCCCCGCGCGCCGGAAGCCGAGCCAGATCGCGCCTTGCTCCGTATAACGCACCGCGTTCGACAGCAGATTGCTCACCACGCGTTCGAGCAGCACCGGATCGTCGTAGACGACCATCGTCGTAGGCGCGATGCGCAGTGCGAGCCCCTTCGCCGCGGCCTGCGGACGATACTGGCTACCGACCCGTTCGAACAGCTCGGAGAGCCGGAAGTGCAACCGGATCACCTGGGTCACGCCGCTTTCGAGCCGCGCGAGATCGAGCACCTGGTTGAACAGCTGATTGAGCGCCTCGACGTTATAGACGATGTGCCCGGCCGTCTTCGCGTGCTGCGCGGGCGTCGCCGCCGGATCGTTCAGAGATGCCGCAAGCAGGCCGATCGCATGCAGCGGCTGACGCAGATCGTGGCTTGCCGCCGCGAAAAAGCGCGTCTTCGCGAGGCTCGCTTCTTCGGCGACGCGCTTTTGCGCGGCCAGCGATTCCGCGAGGTATTGCTGATCGACACGCGCCTGCACGACCTGGCGAAACAGCTTGCGATAGCTCATCGCGTAGACGTTGATCGCGCAGAAGAAGAACGCGAGCACAATCGCGAGAATCGTGCGATCGAACGTATGCGAGCCGAAATGCAGCACGATCGACGGCAGCAGCAGAAACGGAATCGAGGTCGAAAAATTGAGGAGATCGAACCCATTCGACATGAACACGCCGGCCGCGAGCGTCACCAGCAGTACGGTATGCAATAACGGCAGATCGGTTTGCGGACTCTGGAACGCGAACCACACCGCGAAGCCCGGCCCGCTATAGAGGAGCACGCCGCGCAGCGCGTGCAGATAGATCCAGTCGCGCGGCGAGACGAGCTGCGGATAGCGGCGATTGCAAATCCACAGCGCCAGGCCCGCGCAATTGGCGAGCGCATAAAAAACGAAGCACGCGATAAACAGCGGCGGGGCCGGCACATGCGGCCAGTAGATCGCCACTAGCACCGCGATCGAAAACCAGTGCGAAAAGAACGCGATCGGATCCTGCGCGTAGAGCACGCGCACGAGGTCTTCGTCGATGGCACGCTGGATCGGGTCGGCCCGCATGGGGCGGTCTCCTCTGTCGATCGGCGTGAGCGCTTTAGCGCTTACGCCGATCCCACGCAGCTTTATCGCGCGGGCATGGCAACTTCGTTGAGACGAAACACTGACGAAGCGGCGGCGCTCCGGCACTTCGTGGCAACCGCGGGTCGAATCGGGCGACCGAATGCGCCGCCCGCGCGGTCTATTCTACGGCGAATGCGCGCTCTTCAGACGAATCGTCAGCAATCCACCGGAAGGTTTACCCGGGAGTTTACCATCGCGAGTTTTTATGTCGCGTCGCACCAATTTTAAAGACACTAAGCTGTTGATTAAAAACAAATAACATGTTTACCGTTTTACTCCTGCCTTCTATACACTGCCCCGACATAACGGTTCGCTGTGGGGGAATGCTGTGGGGGAATTGACCGAAAAATCTACTGGCCGTACTCACGCCGATAGACCAAGGACGCGTCCTCCGGGATGGCAATGGAGTCGCAGGAAAGGTTCACGTGTCCGCAACCGGCGCGATTAGTGTGCACTTCCGCTATCGCTATCGGTTCGACGGGCAACAGAAGGAAGTGGCGCTGGGTGCCTGGCCCCGTGACACATTGAACGCCATTCGCGAAAAACATCAAGCCATCAAGCTTCGTGTCTCACTTGGCGCTGATCCCAACGGCCAAAAACAAGCAGTACGCCAGCAGATCACGCTCGAGCGGGCATTGGAAAAACGGCTGCTTGCAGAGCATACGGCCCGCGTCGAACAGGAACAGATTACGAGGTCCACCTTCCGCCAGCTCTGCGACGCATGGCTGGAACACGGGGTCAACCGGAAATGCAAGAAGCGGCTCAAGCTCACGTTCGAGAAAAACATCCTGCCGTCACTCGGGGAGAAACGTGTACACGACGTAAGTGATTCGATCCTCCTTGAAGTGCTGCAAGCGATCATCTCATCGGGTCGTAAGCCGACCGCACTCGCTCACTTTGGCGAGCTGCACCACATGTTCAAATGGGGCAAGCGCGGCAAGCCGTGGCGTGACCTCATCGATGTGCTGCCTACCGAACTGATCGATCTGGACCGCCTGTTCGGCAAGGGGTACGTCTCCTTGCGGACACGGACCCTCTCCGAAGACGAAGTGCGTGACCTCAATTTGAAGGTCGCGGCAACCCGTGAGACTCCCGACCGGGAAACGTGGGGTCGCGTGCGGCACACTCCGCTGGGCGAGGACACTGAGGCTGCAATATGGATCTATCGACGCGCAAGCGGAACATGGATCGCAAACCATCTCCACTGTGGGATTCGCTCGTACTCTCCGGGGGTGGCTGGACACCTCACGATCTGCGACGCACCGGCGCAACTTTCATGCAATCGCTCGGCATCTCCCCTGTCGTGATCGAGCGGTGTCTAAACCACGTCGCGCCACAGCGGGATCGACAGGAGGTCAATCCGAAACTGGTGCGCGTCTACCAGCAGTACGGCTACGCCAACGAAATGTGCGATGCCTGGCAACGCCTGGGGCACTACCTCGGCACACTACTGTCAACGCCTGTTGATAGCTTCGACGTCGAAACGCTGCTACTCGATCACACCCTGTGATTTCTGGTTACCGATTGGCTTCCAGCCAAGGCGAAGCGACATCCAAGGTAATCAGGTAACGCTCTAAGTCCGGATGAGAATCTGTCCGGAAACAACGGACGTTCAGGCCAAGCTGATATTTGTCGCCCGCCTGCCAATAGCCAGTAGGGGCCGCGCATCCGCGTATCTTAGCTCGCACAGTCGGCGTGTCCTCAAGGGGCGGGGAGTCTTCAACCAGAATCTGCCGCCAGCCGCCTCGACGAAGCTGCTCCTGCAAGTCCAAGACAATCGCCATCGTCTCGTCGAGCGGCAAGATCGTGACCTGTGGTGACATCCGAACGGAATCGACCTTACCGTGCTCGTCGTAGCTCACAGCCATGAACTTTGCAACAGGGGTCGAGAACCCGTACTGAGGATCGGTAAAACGCAGCCTAGCCGGACGGTTGATTACGCCGCCCCAATTCGCGCCCGGCTCGGCGGCCGGCAGGGTCGAGCGCGATTGCTGGCGCACCTGTTCGTAAGGCTCCCCGATCGTCAGTAGAACTTCATCAGCAGGTCTAGTCACCGCGTAGATACCCCCTACGATAGTGCAGCCAATCACCAAGCACCCCAGATACACGAGCCGTCTGATTTTTTTACGCGACATAGCTATCTCGGATGCGCAGCTAGAAAGATGGAATTCTCGACCATGTGCTTCTCTGTCGGGTTGCGCAATAGGTCGTCAAACCGCTGGGCTGCGCGCATTACGAACGCCATCCGCTGACCAGGATCGGCAAGGTTGGCGAGCGGCTGCTTACTGAAAATTTCAATTTGGGCGTTCGCTCCCGTTACAGTGCACTGGTTCGCAAGCGTCAACTGAATCTCGCGTGCCGAGCTAGTCGGAATGTTTAACGCCCATGCGAACTGATTAGCCCGCATCAGCATCGCAAACATCGGATCGTTGTACATAGCCGGCTGCAAGATATTGACCTGTTCATGCCATGCCAGCCGTTCAACACCTTTCGTGATGTTACCGGCATCAATTGCCTCAAAGCCCTGAACGGTTTCAAGTTGCGGCTCGCCGAAAGGCACTTTATCCGCAATCGGCCATACGACCGAGCCACGCAGCGCCGCGCGCTCCTTGAGACACCGCTTGAACCGCTGGAGCCCAAATCGTTTATAGAACATGTGCAGCGGCCAGATGTCGAGGAACAAGGCCGTATTGCCCTTGGCGAGCATCTGATACACCTTGGTCGCGCCTTCGCCGGTTGCCTGATCCGGCACAGGCATGCGGGGCGATCCATATGGCGACAGCCTTTCCAGAGGCGAGCTTTGCCGTTCCCATTGTTGATAGGCGTTGCGCTGCTGATTGGACTTGTGAATCAACTCGGCAGCGTTCAACAACCCGCAACCTACCTGCTTCGACGCGAACGCAGCAAGCCCGGCCCACTGGAAGCGATGATCATCAAGCCACGACTGTGCATAGGCGGCGTTGATACGGCGGTTGCGTGCAATCGGATCGTCTACGGCAACGATGGCTTCGGCCTGCTTCTGATAGAAGCGCCAGCAGTCGATACAGTCCTGCTTGTCATCTTCCGCTCGCTTTTTTGCGGCGGCCTCTTCCTCCTTCCAGTTGGGGTAACAGATCGGACATCTCGGGTTTTCACATCCCTGTCTAGCCATGCTCGCCAGCCTTTCCTTTTGTTATTTGAATCGTACAACGAACATTCATGCGAATACCCTACAACAAGTTACTTGTCTACAAGACCGGTTCGACTTAACAAAAAATCACAATTAAGTTGTCAGTGACGGCAGTCAGGGCAGTCATCCCAATCCTCGCCGTGAGAACAGGTTTCCGGTTGCATGGCAAGCAATCCCCGGATTCTGTACACGATCCGGTTTGGCTCGTATTCGTTCATCGTGCTCGCGTAACACACAACCGCGTCGAGATGCGGCTCGATGGCGCGCAGCAGTTCCAGCGCTATTTACTGAGAAATTCAGGTTCTTCGCCTGACTAGCTATCGCCGTAAGCGCCTGATGTCCAAGGGTTTTCTGCGCGCGCTTAAAAATCAGGCTGGTTTACCCGGCGGTTTACCCATCGGCTAACACTTAATCCATATAGGCGACGGCCTTGCCGCGAACCATACTGCATTCACGTTTCAGCGCGGCATTTCAGCCACCTTCCCTCGACTCGCGGCCCACGCGCCGCGGCTCGCCGCGCTCCCTGCCAACCGACGGAGGTTTTCCATGGGCGCAGTCCCGAGCTACGAGTTCGCCCGCCAACTCGACGACGCGATCCTCCCCGATCTGTGGCGCAGGCGCACCCGGCTCTCAGCGGACGAAATGGTGTCGATGGTCGACCTGGTCAAGCGCGCGTTGCGGACCTACCACCCGCTCGAATTGCAGGCGCTCGGCGAGGACAAGGAAGAACTGGTCGCTCAGTTCATCTACGCGAAGGTGTTGCGCCTCGCGCCCGGCCACACCGAAACGAACGCGCGCGCCGACAGCGCACCGTCCAACAGCTACGCGGTATGCGCGTATTTCCGCCGCTATCTGATCGACTGCCTGCGCAGCGCGTGCCATCAGCGCAGTGTGTCGATGGAGACCGAGGGCGTCGCGCAGGAAATCGATCTGCACGCGCACGCGCTCGAAGACCCGGTGGAAAGCGTGCTGCTGCAATACGGCCTCGACGAACAGCGCGTGCGGCGCGCGGCGCGCGAGTTCATCGAAGGGCTCGACGAACCCGAGCGGATCGTGCTGGCCGGCAGCCTCGGCTGGTGCTCCGAAGGCAAAGGCGGGCTTTCGGCGGTCGCGGCTCGGCATCGGGTGCCCTCTTATCACTATCGCGCCGTCAAACTCGGCGTCACCATGAAAAAGACGGCCGGCGCCGAGGAATTTTCCAACACCAAGCTCGGCCGCTGGCTCACCGACGCGCTCGGCATCGAGATCGACGTCGACAATCGCGCGGCGATTCTGGTTGCGCTGAATCTGCTCGCGGCGGAATCGAGCGATAGCGAATTCAATGAAGTGGCCGCGTAATAGTTCGGATAACCACCAGGCCACATAAGAAGCGCGATAAGTGCGCATGCCCGTACGGCCGGGTACACCCGGCAACGGCCGGCCGGGCGTGCCGCCCTGAACCTCGCACGCTACGACTTCGGCGCGCCCTCCACGGCGCGCTTTTTTTGCGCCGATATTCCGCCTACGATAAAAAAGCTCCCGCAGCACGCCGTCTTTGTTCCGAAGTCGAGCTTCCGTTCCCGCATCCGATTACAGACGAGGTGGTCCTGATGAACCGCTTATCGAGCGCGCCGACGGCGCTGCAACGGCATTACGAGGTGGTCGTGATCGGCTCGGGCTACGGCGGCGCGATCGCCGCGAGCCGCATGGCGCGCGCGGGCCGTCGCGTGTGCGTGCTCGAGCGCGGCCGCGAATTCATGGCCGGCGAGTATCCGCGCACGCCCGTGCAGGGCGCCGAGCAGATCCAGTACAACACGGCCGAGGCGCAGATCGGTTCGCCGCTCGCGCTGATCGAAGTGCACGTGAACGAAGACGTCAACGCGGTGGTGGGCTGTGGGCTCGGCGGGACGTCGCTGATCAATGCGAACGTCGCGCTCGAGGCCGATCCGCGCCTGTGGGACGACCCGCGCTGGCCGGCCGCGCTGCGCGCCGACCAAGCCGGACGCGACGACGGCTATGCGCTCGCCTGGAAAATGCTGTCACCGTCGCCGGTGCCCGACGACTTCCCGCCGCTGCCGAAGCTGCAGGCGCTCGAAAAATCGGCGCAGGCGCTCGGCATGGCCGACCGCTTCAGCCGTCCGCCGATCACGGTCACGTTCAAGGACGGCCCGAACGCGGCGGGCGTCGAGCAGCAGCGCTGCGTCGGTTGCGGCGATTGCAACTCCGGTTGCAACTACGACGCGAAGAATTCGACCCACATGAACTATCTGCCGGACGCGGTCGCCCACGGCGCGCAGATTTTCACCGGCACGGCCGTGCATTCGGTGCTGCGCGATCCCGACACGCAGCAATGGAAGGTCAACTTCCAGCTCGTGAAGCTCGGCCGCGAAAGCTACGACGCGCCCGATCTGTTCGTGCTGGCCGATATCGTCATCGTCGCGGCGGGCACGATCGGCTCGACTGCGCTGCTGCTGCGCTCGCGCGACGCGGGCTTGAGCACGTCGGAGATGCTCGGCCAGCATTTCACCGGCAACGGCGACGTGCTCGCCTTCGCGTACAACACCAGGGACACGATCAACGGCGTCGGCTGGGGCGAGCACAAGCCGGGGCAGATTCCGCCGGTCGGGCCGACCATCACCGGCCTGATCGACATTCGCGCCGACGAGAAAAACGTCAAGGACGGCTATGTGATCGAGGAAGGCTCGCTGGCCGGTGCGGTCGGCGAGGCGCTCGTCGGCATGCTCGGCGCGCTCGCGCCGCTGGAAGGCGTGGATGCGGCTGGGGCCCCGTCGCTGCTCGAGCGCATGAGTTATGACGCGCGTGCGCTCGAAAGCCTGATCCGCGGCCCGTACCACGGTGCGATGAATCACACGCAAAGCTACCTCGTGATGGCGCACGACGACGAAAGCGGCCGCATCACGGTCGGCGACAAAGGCCGTGCGCGCATCGAATGGAAAAACGCGGGACGCCAGCCGATCTTCCAGAGCATCGAGAACGTGCTAATCGAGGCGACCAAACCGCTCGGCGGCAAATATCTGCGCAACCCGATTTCGACGAAGATCGCCGGCCGGCACACCGTCACCGTGCATCCGCTCGGCGGCTGCGGCATGGGCGAGGACGCCGCGCATGGCGTGGTCGATCATCTGGGCCGCGTGTTCAGCGGCACGGCCGGCGTCGCGGTGCACGACGGCCTCTACGTGATGGACGGCGCGGTGATGCCGATGTCACTCGGCGTCAATCCGCTCCTGACCATCTCCGCGCTCGCAGAGCGCAATTGCGCGCTGCTGGCCAAAGCGCACGACTGGTCGATCGACTACATGTCGAAGGGCACCGCCGCCGCGCCGCCCGCACAGAAGATCGGCCTGCGCTTCACCGAGACGATGGTCGGCACCTACACGCCCAGCGTGGCGGGCGAAGCCGCGAAGAGCCCGATCGAATTCACGCTGACGGTCGAGTCCGACGATCTCGCCGACATGCTGAGCAACCCGAATCACCTCGCGCGCACCGCCGGCACACTGACCTGCCCCGCCCTGTCCGCCCAACCGCTGACGATCAGCGACGGCACCTTCAACCTGTTCGTCGTCGACGAATCCGACCTCGACGAACGCAACATGAACTACCGGATGACGCTCGACGCGGTCGAAGGCAACACCTGGTATCTGACCGGCAAGAAGATCATCACGCGCACGTCGCCGATCAACCTGTGGGAGCAGACCAACACGCTGTATGCGGAGATTCGCGCCGCGGCGCAGGACGATGCGCCCGTCGTCGGCACCGCGACGCTGATCATCACGCCCGAAAACTTCCTGAAGCAGCAGCGCACGCTCGAAGTCACACACGCGCCCGACCTGAAGACGCGCCTCGAATGGACGCTGAAGTTCGGCAAGTTCTTCGCGGGCGTGCTGTTCATCGAATACGGCGGCGTGGCCGCGCCGCTGCAGTTCTACGATCCGTACATACCGCCGCGCGCGAAACGCACGCTGCGCGCGCCGGCGCCGCAGGTCACGTATTTCGACACACCCGACCGCACGCGGCTCAAGCTCACGCGCTACTGCGATCCGGCCGCGGGCAAAGCCGCGAAGCCGATCCTGCTGATCCACGGCTCGGGCGTATCGAGCCGCATCTTCTCGACCGATCTGATACCGACCAACCTCGTCGAATATCTGTACGCGTCGGGCTACGACGTGTGGCTCGTCGATCTGCGCGTCAGCATCGAACTGCCGAGCGTGCTCGTGCCGACCAACGTCGACAAAGTCGCGCGCGAGGACATTCCCGCCGCCGTCGCGAAGATTCGCGAAGTGACCGGCGCGCCGAACATTCAGGTACTCGGCCACTGCCTGGGCGGCCTCGCGCTCAGCATGTCGCTTCTCCATGGACTCGACGGCGTGCGCTCGGCGGTGATTTCGCAGGTGTCCGCGCATCCGGTGCCGGGCACGTTGCAACGGATCAAGGCCGGCTTGCATATTCCCGACCTGATGCAGCATCTGCGCATACGCGACCTCACCGCCTATACGCAGGAAGATTCGTGGCCCGCGAATCTGTTCGACGAAGCGCTGCGTCTCTATCCGCTCGATCACGGCGAGGGCTGCGGCAATCCGATCTGTCATCGCGCGACGTTCCTGTATGGCCTGCTCTACGAGCACGACAAGCTGAACGAGGCGCTGCATGCGAATCTGCAGGAACTGTTCGGCATTCACGACATGGCCGTGTTCCAGCATCTGGCCACGATGGTGCGCGCGGGCCAGGTCGTCGATGCGCGCGGCGACGACGTGTATCTGACCGGCGCGGACGGCATGAAAGGACTCGAGGGCATGCGTTTGCCGATCGGCTTCATTCACGGCGAGAAGAACGAAACCTATCTGCCGGTCAGCACCGCGCGCACTTACGAGCTGCTGCGCAAGCGCTTCCCCGAGCAGCCGTACGAGCGGCATCTGATCCCGGGGTATGGGCATATCGACTGCATCTTCGGCAAGAACGCGGCGGTCGATGTTTATCCGTTGATCGTCGGCTATCTGAATGCGCATTGACACGGCTGCATTGCCGATGCGCCACGCATTCGGACAATAAAGCCAGGCATAAAACAAGAGATTTTGATAGAAGCCGGCGTGTCGCAATATTGCGTGGATTCGTTCGACCATTATCTCAAAATCACGAGGCGCGATTAATACGTTAGTATCGACCCTCTCGTAAAGCCGAGGCGCAAAGTTCAGGGCTACACCTTAGTCTCTAGTTCCAAGTGCAACACCTTGAATGAGGTAGGGTGTTGCGATGAAGAAGAACTACAAGCATTTGAGTGCGGAAGAACGCGCGGCG
>NZ_JACHDC010000027.1:0-130224 GCF_014200875.1 Paraburkholderia sp. HC6.4b | reverse complement strand
CTTTGGCACTCTGATGCCGTCGGGTATAGCGAGGGCTCCGCCGTTCCTACTGCCTCTCCTATCCGACGCGGGAGGGAGGCGTCCATACCATCTCCTTGTTGACGGCAAGCTTCGCCGGCGGTCGGCGCCGCCTTGATCCGGCCATGTGCGACTGGCTAAAGTAAGCCACGGCCAAGCTTAAAAGTAAATCACGATTTACTCCGCATTTACCCGGTATTTGTCTTGCTTTCATGCGATGAGGAGGTCGATAGTCCGCAGCCAAACCGGCGCCTGAACGACTATCACCTCTTGCAGGGCGTTTCCCTGCTCGCGCACAGGCTGCTGGGTCACGCAAACGGAGCCGGCACCGAGCGGCTGGCACATTCCCATGCAACCTTTGCCGCGAAGGCGGCCCTCGGTTTCACCGCATCGAGCACGCACGGGCCGCTCGCGACCACGGGGCCGCGAATGGTCCAAGAGCGGAAAGCGAATTGAGCCCTTTAGCCGAGACTGATTTCTTGTTTCATTGCTATTTGAAGACCAGATCTACTGAACATAAAAACCGCTACCGCGGCGAGCGCAAAGGGAACGGCAAAAACAGTGTAGAGCGCGTGACCGCCACTCCCGGTGCCGAGCAGCACGCCAGCGGCAAACGGCGAGATCATGTCCCCGACGCGTCCCATGCCGAGAGCCCACCCCTGGGTGTCCACGATTTGAATTTCGAATTCAGCATTTGCGATCCTTTCCGGTTTGGGCAACCTGGGGCGATAGACCTTAACAGGAGTCCCCGCATGTACCGCAATCACGCTGCGTGCAAGTAAACACCCATCGCAGGCTGTTCGGGGTTAGGCGGGAATACGTTCCACGTGCCGTCACGGTGGCGAAAGAAAAACATTGAAACCGAGCCCGTCGGCCAAAGTGCCTCGACGCGTACATAGCGCCCCCGATGTGAGCGGAAGTGCCCGAACTCGATGACTCGAACCGCCATCGCCCGATTCGGTGCGAGCCAATTTTCGACCATCAAACGCAGAGGTTTTCCTGTGCTAGCCATCGTCTCTTCCTTCATTTCCCTTGATCGGGATCGATCCTATTACCGTAGCCGCGATGCAATTTGTAGGACAGGGAATCGAATTGCTCTGCACCCTGCTACAGATTCTTTCGGCCTCCGATGTGCGAGAAAACGGAGATCTCGCGCGCTTTGCGGCCCGATCCATCACTCCCGGAAATGCCGCAATCCGCTAACCAACTGAATGTGCGAAATTAAACCGACACTACTTATCGCACTTAAATCCTTAGTCGCGCACCAGCACCTGAACCACGCAGACGGAGCCGGCTCCAAGCAGATGGCACATCCCCACACGATCCTTGCCGCGCAGGCGCCGCACTGTTTCCCAAATCTGTGCGAGGCCGGTCGGTCCACCCGGATGACCCCGCGCAAGCAGCCCGCCGTCGGTTGAAAACTCCGGCAGGCCAAAGCGCTCCCGCGAACCGGGTCCGAATGCCCCTTCGCCGACTAACGCTTCCGCCTGGCCCGGTTCGGAGAACCCAAGGAGCTCGTAGTACATCAGTTCCTCCACGGCGAATGCATCGTGCACCTGCACGACGTCCACATCGGAGCGTTTCACTGACGCCTGGGTCAACGCCTGGGCCGCGGTTCGCTGCGAAAGTTCCGGCGGACCCACAATCGCGCCCTCGAGGATTAATTCAGGGGAGTACGCGTCGCTTCCGAATGCGCTGCCGGCCAGACGTATCCGGGGTTGCGTCGCGCCCACCGGCCAACCGTCGTCGCTGCACAGCACGGCCGCGGCCGCACCTTCTCCCCAAGGCGTGCACATCATCGACGTGAACGGATCAGCAATCATGCGGCTGCCTAGCACCCGCTCGATCGTGACCGGCTCGGGAGCGCGGCGGGCAGCGAAAGGGTTCTCCCGCGCATAGTTCCAATTCTTTGCCGTGATGGCGGCAAGGTGCTCGCGCGTGGTGCCCGATTCATGCATGCGACGTTTGGCCCAGAGCGCGAACGAAACGACCGGTGGCAAGTTCCCTTCAGCCACGATGATGTCCTCCACCGGTACTGCCTTTTGCGGCGAGTCCATGCCCACGACGAGCACCCGTCGTGCATCGCCCGAGAGAATTGCCTGCCGGGCGCAGTGCATCGCCGACAGCCCGGTGGCGGACGCGTTGGTGACGTGCTGGACTGGCACGCCCGTCAGCCCGAGTTCTTTAGCGACAAAGATTCCTCGCGGCGACAAGGGATGCGCTGTACCGACAACCACGGCGTCAATCTCGGCGTAGGTCAAATGGGCATCTTGCAATGCCGCGAGAGCAGCATCGCGCCCCAGCTTCACGCCAACGCCCGGTCCGTGATTGCCGAACGGGACCATGCCCACGCCTGCGATCAAAACGTCATTCATGGGAGAATCTCGTCTCATTGTTGGTGTCGCTGGTTTTCGCAATCACGCGATCTCCGATACGATCGGTGCCTGCCGCAAGAAGGGCCTGGATACGAGCGCCGCAGTCGAGATCCACGATCCCATAGGCTTGGCCATTGAAGGTGGTGGCGCTATACAACAGCCCCTGGGCGGGAACTTCGATCAGGTCCGGCTCCCGCAGGGAGCCGTCGGCAACTAGGCTCCGGGGCGGCACGTAAACCTGGCTCGTAGTGGAGTCGCGGGCCGCCTTGAGTTGTACGACTGGCAAGTTGTTTCTCCTGTTTCCGATAAAACCGATTAGTGCGAGGCGTGAAATGAAGCGCCCGATGCGGCCATCTCGCGCAGGAGTGCGGGAACGACGTAGCGGGGGCCGAACTCCGTCGCCATCTCATCGCTGCGTTTCACGAACTGGCGGAGCCCCACCTGGTCGATATGCGCCAGCACGCCACCTCGGAATGCGGGATAGCTCCAGCCGAGCACTGCACCGAGATCCAGTGCGAGTGGATCGCTCGCGATGCCTTCGGCGACCACATGCGTGGTTTCGATAGACTGCATGTTCAGCAGTCGCTCCATCACCACGCTCGCTTCGGGTTGTTGCCGCTGTGGAGGGAAAACAGACGGCAGTTCGTCCCACACGGTCTTGCCCGTGGGCCCATAGCTGTAGACGCCCCCGGCACCCTTGCGTCCAACTCGTCCGGCCCGCAGCAACCTGTCAATCACATCCAGCGCCGGCTGCGACTGCACGGCCGTGCCCCGTCCGGCCTTCGCAAGGCTGGTCAAGATGTTCTTCAGCAGATCGTAGGAAGTGAGGTCGCCCATGGCCAAAGGTCCGATGGGGAATCCGGCCATCGCCGCCGCTTTATCGATCAACTCAGGCGAGATACCTTCGCCCAGCATCTGCAGCGCTTCGCGGGAGTAGGCCGCTACCACCCGGGATGTATAGAAGCCTGGCCCATCATTGACCACGACAGGCGTCTTGCCGAGCAGCTTCAGCAGAGACTTCGAGCGAGCGAGCGACTCAGCGCTCGTCTGACTGCCCATCACGACTTCCACGAGTGCCATCCGGTCCACCGGGGCGAAGAAGTGCAAGCCGATGAAGTTTCCAGGTGTCTGAACCGTCTCGGCCATCTTCGTGATCGATAGCGTCGAGGTGTTGCTCGCCACGAGGACGTCCGGACCCGCCGCGTCGAAGATCTTCCTGAACACCTCGCTCTTCACTTCCGCGATCTCCGCTACTGCCTCAACGACGGCCTGGCATCCCTCGAGGCGCCCGAAGTCAGTCGTGGCTTCAATGCGGGAGAGGGCCTCGTCGCGTTGCCCGTGCCCCATCAGTTGTCGCGCCACGGCAGCGTCCAGCGTCTTGGCGATGCGATCCATTCCCTTGCGCGCCTCTTCGTCGCTCCGATCGATGAGCACGGTCTCTATGCCTGACCTCGCACACACCAGAGCGATACCGCCTCCCATTGTCCCGGCACCCACGACCCCGATGCGCGTTGGCGTGAACGTCGCCGCGCCGGCTCCGGATTGGCCCGCTTTCCTCACTGCGCCCGTTGCGATGAACTGCGTACGAATGCGATTCTTGGCGGAGGGCGAAATCGCCACCGTCCCGAAACGGCGGGCTTCGATCGCGAGCCCTGCATCGATGTCGACAGCCAATCCCTCCCTCAGCACCTCCAGGACGGCGTGGGGCGCGACATCTTGCGGAGGCGATTTGCGCTGCCGCTCCGCGAACGCTTTGTCGAAGAACGCTTGGCCTTCGGCCGAGTTCGGCTGGAATCCCGGGTACTGGAACCCCTCGCGATCCCACGCTTGCTGTGCTGATGGGTGATCAAGCACCCACCTGCGGGCGGCATCCAATGCCTGGTCCGCGGGAACGATCTCATCCACGAGGCCGCAGCCGAGTGCCTCCTGCACGCCTATGGGCTTCCCTTCAAGCAACATCTTTGTCGCGGGCGCGATTCCTATGAGCCGCGGCAACCGCTGCGTGCCACCCGCACCCGGGATCAGCCCAAGATTGACTTCCGGACAGCCAAGCTGCACCCGCGCGTCGTCGCTTGCCACTCTTCGGTGGCAGGCGAGCGCAACTTCGAGCCCTCCTCCAAGCGCCGAGCCCGTGATGACTGCGACGAACGGCTTGGATGAGCGCTCGATCGCGCGTAGGCACGCGCCAACCGGAGCCACCATGGCCTCAGCTTCTTCCGGCGTCTGGATTGCGTAAAGCGCCATCAGATCGCCGCCTGCGACATAGTCGCGCTTTGCCGACCGGATCAACGCTCCTTTCACTGCGTCATCGTTGATGGCGCGGTCGACGGCGCGTGCGAATGCATCGACGGCCGCCGGGGTCTTGACGTTCACAGGACCGTCCGGGTTGTTCCAGATGATGTGTGCGATGCCATCCTTGTCCAGTTCGTAATCAATCACTTCTTCATTCCCTTTCGTTCGTTGCCGTTGCGGGTCCCGTGCGGACAAACCAAATTCGGACAGTGGCATGGCGCATAGGGGTGGTCCCTTTAACGCCACTCCGATGACCCGGTGTCCCTTGAGCGGGGCCTCTCGTGAGCATTGCTCTGCGCTTAACGGCCATGGGGGTGGCAGGTCCGCTGGATAGAAGTAAATCATGATTCACATGCAAAAGTAAATGGCGCGTCACATAGGGTTTTCCCCTTCAAAGCGCGGTGCCACCGAGCGCAACGGGCCAGCGTGGCAACGAACAGATGCGCGACCCGCCCCCAATACGGCGCAAACCGCTCCAGCGGAAGACGTGAACAAGCGTTCAATTATTGAGCCGTGTACAGTCCCGACCATGTGCAGGTGAGCACACTCGGCGGACTCCTTTGCGGACGTCCATGCCTGCAGAGCTTTTCGGAACTCACTGTCCGGCGCAGCAGCAGCTAGTCGACCCCGAGGATTGCGCAGAGAACACCTTTGTCGGGGAACCGCGACCTTGGCCGGTGGCCTGCGGTTCGCAGGTGAAGGCAAACCTATTCAGTCATAGCCGCGCCACGTCCGCGATATTGGGTCGGACGCTTACCGGCAACTCAGTCTCGTCAGTCGGCATTTGTACAAGGATGCGGCACGGGGAAATTCAATAGGACGTCTTTACACACGCCTGCACGAACGTCGCCATCTCAACTCCCAGGTCGTCCGAGTCGACGCCGAGGTGCTGGACGGACGTAAAATGATTTTGGTCTGGAATCAGAAACGTCGTGGTCTTAGCGCCTGGTGTCGACGTTCTGGCGCTGACCACGGTTTTCCATTGGCTAATGAATTCCGGTGGATCCAATTCTGCCGCGACCAGCAACAGAGGAGCTTCAGTCGCACCGATGCCATTGACTGTTGAATAGCGGCCTGGCGTTAAATCGTCGCCGTAGTAAGCAAACGCGCCTTGAAACGGAAGCAATGAAGGGGCAAAGATACCTGAAATGAGCACGGCCCCACGGAGGGCTGACGAATCAGGGATTCGGCCATGATGTCCGGACAGCCAAGAAGCGAGATGCGTTGCACCTGCTGAATGACCGATGACGATCAACTGCTCAGTTGATATGCCGAGTTGCCCGGAATGCATGGCCAGCCAATCAATCGCTCTCTCGATATCCTCGGCACCTGCTGGCCACTGAGCTGCAGGTGCCAAACGGTAGGACATCAATGCTGCCGCGAAGCCATGAGAATTGGCCCACGCAGCAACGTTGGAATAAAGATAACTGCCCGGTATGCGGCGGTTCCCGCCGACAAACCCACCACCGTGGACGAAAAGAACGAGCGGCTGGCTCGGTCCCGCTGCATCGACTGTGCGATAAAGATCCAGACAATGCCGGTCATCGGGTCCGTAGCGCAGATCTGGCGTAACCGTGCTGCACGCCGCTCCTACGTCGCGCGAGTGGAGCGGCGCGCAAAGGGTGAGCGACGCTTGAAAGCTCTCCGGAGAGAGTGTCCTCGGAATTCTTCGGATTTCGGCGAGATACTCAGGTGCCAGCGGTGGCGCAGCTTCAATTCTCAAATTTGACATCGTTTTACGCAGCACTGCGTTCCGAAAGGTGGTTTGCAAGATCCGATGCGAATGCCCTACTCACAGCTGAGCTACCGACTCGAAACCATGGTCATCCGGGCCTTGTGGCAAAGGCACCTGCAAAACGACCGTACCGGACGATGGAGGCTCGCGTTAAGCGTTCTGAACCGGTTGCGCAGTTCTTGCGGGCTCTCTCTCGATCGACATTCTGGTGGATGTCATTCAGCAACGGCATCAACAAGTCCCAGGAAGCCCCATTGCTTGCCCGGTGCCAATCCCGCCAATTCCTTTCCGCACTCGCTGAGCATCACGGGCGACGAGGTGACGTGTTGGGAACCGGCGTCCATGTCCCTGTAGATCCGCTGTTTTGAAGAAAGAAACGAGATACCGAAGTCCGCATCCGCAGAATTCAAGAGGGCCAGGAAACCTGCGGTATGCGCAATCGAGACAACCACGAGCGGCGGGTCGAGGGAACCGGACGTGAAGGCATTTGCAGTCATTGAGCGCACCCCGCCAGAATGGGAAACGCTGAGCACTGTCACGCCACTGGCGAAGCGCCCCATCGCTCTTCTGAACTCACCGGCAGACAGTGCCTCGCCGGTGAGGCTATCCCACTCTGCTTTCTGACCTGTGCCGATGCTCCGCTCTGGAAGACTCATTTTCGAACCTCAAAAGGTCGGCCGCCGTGACATTAAAGCCGACTCGCGCTACAAAGTAAATGTAGATTTACACCTAGTTTACCCGAGCGTTGCGGTCAAGCAAGGATCCGCGCGCTGCGGCCTAACCTACAGGAAGAAGAGTGGAAGAAGAGCGCGGCTGCGCCACCGAGGTCGGGCGATTGTGGGACGATGACAGGGCAAACGCCACGTAAATCCATATTCACTTTTACAGATGACCATGCTTTAATTTGTCACACTGCGGTCTGCGCCCACGCCGAGCTTCACACAGCTCAGCCGAGGACAAAGCGAACCCGATCATGCATGCAATTGCTTTCACCACGTTGCACGACGGTCCGAGCTGCGAATGCAACCTCAAGATTAAGAATGACCGGCGCGAGGTTCGCCCAACCCACCGACACCACAACGGCGGCACGCTCATGCTCGCTGCCGCGATCCGCCGTGCCGCAACTGTACGGCCGGATGGATGGGCCATTACCAGTGGTACGGAAAGAACGACCTGCGGCGAATTCAGGGCAAGTGTCGCTACGTGGTCGCCGGGTCGCAGTCCCGCAGCGTTAAGTGCGGATGCGAGTGATGCGATTCCCCCAGGCATTTCGCGCCAATTCAACAGTTCTACGGCATGACTGGTGCAGCGGCGCATGCGCATGCCTGTTACCGGAGTGGCATTCAACGAGCGGTCCGAAAGCAGGGAAATTGACGTCAGTCGGACAACCGACGTCGAGCTTCGAGATACGGATCGTCGACGAGCAGGGCTGCCTCTGCGAGACCGGGACGGTAGGCGAGATCCAGATCCGCGGCCCTGCGGTCATGCGGGGCTACTGGCGGGACCCACTGAAAACGTCGGACACGATCAAGGATGGTTGTTGCGGTCGGGTGACGCGGGGTATATGGACGACGAAGGGTTTCTCTTTGTGGCAGATCGAATCAAGGACATGATCATTAGCGGCGGCGAGAACATCTATAGCGCCGAAGTCGAGAAAGTCTTGAGCATGCACCCGGCGGTAAGCCAATGCGCAGTGATCGGGGTGCCGGATGAGCATTGGGGTGAGCGAGTGCATGCCGTTATCGTCATCAAACCCGGGGCCTTCGCAACCCCCGCAGAACTGGACGCCCACTGCAGAGCCCACATTGCAGGCTACAAGGTGCCACGCGGATATGACATCCGCACCGAGCCACTGCCTCTATCTGGAATAGGAAAAATACTGAAAAACAGACTGCGCGACGTGCTGTGGGACAAATAGGAGAAGACGATCGTCAATAACGAATCGTCGGAAATCATTCGTATGTAGAACTCGGCCTTCGACGGTCTCGGCACCACGCCTGGCGATTACTATCCGGCGCCATTACGCCGCAAGATCGACGAACTAAACGACCGCGTGTACGACACGCTGAATAACGGCGTTTACAAATCCGGCTTTGCAACGACGCAAAGCGCGTACGAGGAAGCAGTCGAGCCGCTATTCGAGACGCTGGCGTGGCACGAGGAGCCGCCACACACGCACTGAAGGACCGGGATGGTCGTGGGCCATCTCAGGCTAGCCAGCCGCGCAGCCGTGCGTGATCGAGAAAGCGATAGACGTCGGGCGCAAGTTCGGACGTGCCGAAAAGCCGTTCGAGTTCGCCGATGATGTCGTCGAGCTCGTGTTCTCCGTCGCAACGCGCGAGGATCGCGCCGGCGCTAGTGTTGAGCTTCACCATCCCTTCGGGATAGAGCAGCACGTAGGCGTCCTGCGCCGCTTCCCACTGCAGGCGGAAGACGCTCCGCAGGCGGGGGCGCAGCGGCACGCCGCTATCCGCGTCACGCGTGTTCATAGGGGCCAGGCCTTTTCGACCGCATCGAGGATCGACCAGAGAATTATCGAGTTTGAACCACAGGATATCGAGCGCGCGCTGCTGCGCCTCGGGCGTGCCCGGCGTGGCGAGCGCCGCCCGCGGCGCCACTACGGCACTGCGGGCGGCATGCCGCAGCCCGCTCAGCGATTGGCGATATACATCGTGACTTCAAAGCCGAAACGCACCTCGGCGTACGACGGAGTGATCCATTGCATGGCATGTCTCCTTGTTTGCGATGGGACGGAAGAACCGCACTCGATGCGCGGCCGTTCCCTTCAAAGCAAAGGACATGCCGATGTCGCCACGCGAGGCTCGATTGGCTCGCGCACAAGCCTTCGCCTGGGTATGGGCGCCGACATCGTCAATTCGCTGATGTAAGCGGGACAAACGCGTCGCCATACGACGCGTTCGGGAGATGGGCAGTGTTGATTTTTGGAGCACCACTGCTGCGGGATGCAACAACGGTGTGACAGCACGTGGGCGAAACAGAAGTGCTGACGAAAGCGGCGCGGCGCGGCTCAGAAGTCGTCCACCTCACGATCCGGCTCGACCGCGGGCATCTTGCGATAGATCGTGTTGCGCGACACGCCGAGCTCGCGCGCGGCCGCCGAAACGTTGCCGCCATGCCGCGCGAGGGCGGCGGCAATCACCGACACGGTCACGTCCTGCAGGCGCGCGCACTCCGAAGCGAACGCATTGCCCGAGCCCGGCGTATCCGCCGCGCCGCTCGACGAAACGCCGCAGCGCAGATCATCGAAGAAGTCATCGGGCAAATGCTCGCGCCGGATCTCGGCGTCCGCGTCGACCATGGCCGCCGCAGTGCGCAGCAGGTTGCCAAGCTGCCTGAAGTTGCCCGGCCATGGACAGCGCTCGAACATCGCCATGACATCGGGTGCGACGTGAAGCGGCCGTCCGCGCGCGCTGGCGATCGATTCGCGCAGCAACATCTTCTGGATCACGACCGCGAGGTCGGTACGGTCGCGCAGCCGCGGCAGACGCACCACGAGGCCATTGAGCCGGTAGTAGAGATCCTCGCGGAAGCGGTTTTGCGCGATCATCTCGCGCAAGTCCCGGTGCGTCGCGCAGATGATCGCGACGTCCACCGCAATGCTCCTCGTCGAGCCGAGCGGGTTGACGACGCGTTCCTGCAGCACGCGCAGCAGCCGCACTTGCAGCGAGTACGGCATGTCGCCGATCTCGTCGAGAAACAGCGTGCCGCCGTTTGCCTGCAGCAGCTTGCCGATCGCGCCTTTGCGCCGCGCCCCGGTGAATGCGCCCTCCTCGTAGCCGAACAGCTCGGATTCGATCAGCGTCTCGGGAATCGAAGCACAGTTGACCGCCACGAACGGCCCGGCGCAGCGCGGCGAATCGTTGTGGATAGCCTGCGCGAGCAGTTCCTTGCCCGTGCCGGTCTCCCCATTGATCAGGATCGGAATGTCCTTGCCGATCACCCTCCTGACCTTCGCAATGACCGCGGCGACCTGCGGGTCACCCGTGTCGAGATAGCTCAGACGCGAGAGTCCGGCGGCCGCCTGCGGCGGCTCCTCGCGCGCGAGCGCGCGGGCGCCGTCGTGCACGGCGACCGGACGGCTGCCCTCGGCCAGCGACGCCCGCCTGAACTGCACGCGCGCGCAGACGACCGCGCCGCTGCTCAGGTTCAGCATCAGGTGCGGGTCGAGGCTCACGCGCGCGCGATCGATCAGTTGCGCGCTCGTGGTCTGGAACAGCGACGACAGCGTATATGCGCGCAGCCCGGCGAGCGACATGCCGAGCTGGAACTGGGCGCTCCGGTTGGCCGACAGAAAGCGTCCGTCGCTCGTGAACGCCACGAGGCCTTCCATCAACGTGCCCAGAAACTCCGGACGACTATGGAAGGACACCTGCAGCGTTTCGTGAAAGGTGGTCGTAAAGAGATGATTCTCGATCATCTGCACCGACATTTTGGCGAGCGCCATCGTGTGCTGATGGTAGCTGCGATAGTCGCCCGTCACGTCGAGCACCCCGATCGCGTCGCCATACGGATCGAGAATCGGCACGCTCGAGCAGGTCAGGAAGCGGTTTGCCGCCAGGTAGTGCTGGTCGCCGTGCACGACCATCGCGCAGCGCTCGGCCAGCGCCGTACCGATCGCATTGGTGCCCTGGCGGTCCTCGGCCCAGTTCGCGCCGGGCCGCAGCGCGACTTTCTCCGCGCGCGCGAGGAAGTCGTCGTCGCCGATCGAATGCAGGATCAGCCCTTCGGCATTGGTCAGCACGATCATGCTTTGCGTGTCGGCGATCTGCTCGTGCAGCGACTCCAGCACCGGCATCGCATGCGCGCACAACACCCGGTTCTGCTCGCGTTTGAGCACGAGACCCGCGTTCGAAAGAACCTCGTATTCCGGCCGCGCCGACGCGCACAGACCAAACGTTTCGGAGCGTTCGTGCGCTTTCTGAATTGCCGGCACGGGAAAGTCATTGGACCGTATGGCAGTCTGAGCCACGGCCCGGTGAACGTCATCGCGCATTGTCTCCCTCCTGGAAAGCCTGGTACCTTGCCAGACTTTTCTCCGTCCTCTTAAGCAAGCTCCGGGCCATCCATTTCAGCGACAGCTTCGCCCGCGATCCTGGCGTCGCGCTCGACCCGAGCCATGCGCGCCAGCGCTGCAGCTGTCCTGTTTCTCAACACTCCATCGCCCGGCGTTGTACCGGGATGCAACACATGGAGCGCTCTACGCGCGATATGTGCCGCCGCATGTTTCAGGCGTGCCGCCCTTTCGGACTCGCCCACAAAAATGGCATGTGACTTGCAGTAACGGCACCGCAACCGGATCGACACGGAACAAAGGGGCGACGCCTCTGCCGGCACTGCATCGACAAACACTCAGGAGACGACCATGAAGAACCGTTCGCCCGCCGCAGGCCGGCTGGCTGTCCTTGGAGCGAGCATCGCGATCGCGATGGCACTGAACGTGGCTCCGGTGCACGCCGCCCCGGACTACCCCGCCGTGACCTACGAGCGCCTCGCTCAAGCACAGAGCGACCCAGGCTGGCTCACCTACTACCGCAGCTATAGCGGCCAGTCACATTCGCCACTGAAGCAGATCGATGCATCGAATGTCGCCGGGCTCAAGGAGGCCTGGAGCTATCAGTTCCCCGCGGAACTCAAGCAAGGCTTCGAAGCAACCCCGATCGTCAACGGCGGCTACCTTTTCGTCAGCACGCCGAAAGACAACGTCTATGCATTCGATGTCAGGAGCGGCACGAAGCTCTGGAAATACGAGCCGAAGCTCGGCGCGGAATCGTTCAGGACCGCATGCTGCGACGTAGTGAATCGCGGCGTCGCGCTGTATGGCAAGAACGTCTACGTGGCCATGCTGAGCGGCGAGGTAGCCGCGATCGACGCGCAGAGCGGCAATGTCGTATGGAAGAAGCAGATGTTCGAACCGGGTCTCGGCTACGCGTTCTCGCTCGCGCCGCTCGCGCTCGACGGCGCGATCGTGGTCGGTACATCAGGCGGCGAGTATGGGATTCGCGGCTATATCGCCGCACTCGATCCCGACGACGGCTCGATCATCTGGAAGCGCTATACGATCCCGAATGCCGGCGACAAGGGCGGCGATACGTGGCCCGACGGCATGCAGGAACATGGCGGCGGCGCGGCGTGGCTGACCGGCACCTACGACGCCGCCACGCGGACGCTGTACTGGGGCGTCGGCAATCCGGGACCGTGGCTCGCCGCGCTGCGTCCCGGCGACAATCTGTACTCCGATTCCCTGCTCGCGCTCGATCCGAAGAACGGCGACCTGAAGTGGCACTATCAGTACACGAGTAACGACACGTGGGACTACGACGGCGTCAACACGCCGGTTCTTGCCAACATCAGCTACAAGGGCAAGCAGTATGACGCCATCATCCATGCCGACCGCAACGGCTTCTTCCACGCGATCGACCGCAAGACCGGCAAGCTGATCTACGCGGAGCCGTTCGTCAAGGCGCTGTCGGTGACGGGCTATACCGCCGACGGCAAACCAGTTCAGGACGCCAGCCGGTTTCCCAAGGCCGGCACGACGATCAACACCTGTCCGAGCTTTCTCGGCGGCAAGAACTGGTGGTCGACTTCCTACGATCCCGAGCGGCACATCGCGGTGGTGCCCTCGCTGCATGCGTGCATGAGCCTGTCCGGCAAGTCGGTCAGCTACATGGAGGGTCTGCCCTACCTCGGCGAAGGCTTCGAGATCCAGCCTGAACCGGGCAGCCAGGGTTATGGCGAGCTTCAGGCCATCGATGTCAATACGGGCAAGAAGCTGTGGGGTCACTGGACCAGGATGCCCTGGAACGGTGGCGTCGCCACCACGGCCAGCGGCCTCGCCTTCAGCGGCTCGCTCGACGGCCATCTGTACGCGTTCGACGTGACGACGGGCAAGGTGCTGTGGGAGAGCCCGCAACTCGCGAGCGGCATCGTCGCGCAACCTTCCGTGTTCGAAGTCGACGGCAAGGAATACGTGGCCGTGCTCGCGGGCTACGGCGGTGCGAATCCGATCTGGGGCGGCCCGATGGCCGACGTCGCGAAGGACGTTCCGCGCGGCGGCACGCTGTACGTGTTCGCGCTCGATCGCAGCTAGGCGCAGCCACCGCACCCGCATCGTTCTGCCCATCCGGCCTTCGCAGCCGCATCTTTCCGCGCCCGCGCGCAGCCCATGCGGGCGCGGTGTTCCCGCCATCACAGGAACGCACCATCATGAACATTCGATTCACTCACCTTGCTCTCGCCAGCGCGCTCGTCGCCGGCGCCGCACATGTTGCCGTCCAGGCGGCCGCGCGGACGTCTTCCAGCGTCCGTGTGTGCACGATGCCCGGCAGCCCTTCGGCCGAGCTGGACAAGTCCGTTGCACGCGCGGTGTTGAGCGCGGCGGGCATTACCGCGACATTCGCGCCGCGCGGCATCGACGACGACGGCGGCGACGACGGCATCTCCGCTCGCGAGCTCTCGACATCGCTGCAGCGCAACTGCGACGTGATCGCGGGCTTTCCGCGTTCGAGCGTGGCCGACGGCTCCGACTCGCACCTGCTCTTTTCCGACAGCTATCTGCACTCCGGTTACGTCAGCGTCACGCTGCGCGGCGGCCATGCGGCCAACACCCCCGTCGCGGCGCCGGACGGCAAGATCACCATTGCCGCCACCTGGTCGAGCCCGTCGCAACTGATCGCGGTCCAGCAGAAGAACGCGCGCTTCGATCTGGAAACCACCTCCGAGCTGACCGTCGACGCCCTCGCGAAAGGGCGCGCCCAGCGCGCGATCGTCTGGTACCCGGCCGTGGTGGCGTATCGGCATGCGCACCCGCAGCAGCACTTCGACGTTGCCGTCGCCGAGTCGCCCTATGCCGACTGGAATCTGGTGTTCGCGTCGGGGCCCGACACGCAGCCGCTGCAAAAGCGCATCGATGACGCGCTCACGCGTCTGCGCAGCGATGGCCGGCTCGCAGCGCTCACGCGCAACTGGGCGCTGCCAACCACCCTCGCGAGCGGTTCGGCGACCGTGGCCAGCACTCACGCGAATCTCGCGCGCTATCTCGACGGCCCGACCCAGGCGTCGCCGCGTGCGGACCTATGGCGCGTGGGCGGCATGCCCGCCGCCGGCGGCTTCATCAAGGTTGCGGCGACGACCGAGACACCGTCGTTCGATCACGATCAGGTCACCCACGGTGAACATCTGTATGCCGATTCGTGTGCGAAATGCCACGGCGAGAAGCTCGAAGGCAACACCGCGCCGTCGTTGATCGGACCGGCCTTCGCGCCAGCGGCGAACTCGCATCTGACGATCGGCGGCATTTACCAGTACATGTCGACCAACATGCCCGCGGATCATCCCGGCAAGATGAGCGACGAGGAGTACGCCGATCTGATGGCCTTCCTGCTCTATACGAATGGCTACGACGCCGGTAGCGCGAAGCTGACCGCGCAAGCCGCGCAATCCTCGACCACACCGCTGAACGCCGGACCGCGCCACTAACACGTTGCTTCGCACCGCATTACGACGCCACGCCGCTTCAAGCGAATGCGGCATGAACGACCCATTTCTTTTCTCAGGGCATCATCATGGTCTCTCACAACCGCAGACACTTCATTCTCCAGGCCGCGGGCCTGTGTGCCGCGCTCGCCAGCGCCGAGCTCGCGTTAGCCGCGCCGCCCGCCGTCGATGAAAACGACGCCACGGCCAGCTCGCTCGGCTATCGTGCGAAAGCGAGCAGCGTCGACGTCGCGAAGTTCCCCAAGTACCACGCGGGCCAGACCTGCGCGAACTGCCGTTTCTATACCGGCGCAGCGGGCGAGGCTTCAGGACCGTGCCCGATGTTCCCCGGCAAATCGGTTGCCGCTGACGGCTGGTGCAACGTCTATGCGCAACGAGTTTGAGCGCTGGTCCGTGGGTGCGCCGCGAAGCGGCGCACCCACGACGGCAGGCGAAGACACGTCGCCCCTGGACCCTTCGCTCGCTGATTCGATGCGATAGCTGAACGACGTTCGAGCTCTGCTAAGCTACGGTCCGCCGCACCTATTCTTAGGCTCCCGAACAAACCGCGAGATCATTTGAACCGGAGAAGATCGATGTCGACACCCTGGCTGGGGCGCTGCCTGTGCGGCGCGGTGCAATACGAAGCTCGCGGTGATTCACTCGCGCAACTGATCTGCCATTGCCGCGATTGTCAGCGCGCGTCAGGTTCCGCGGGGTTGCCGGTTGTCGTAGTGAGAGCCGCCGGCTTTTCGTTCAAAGGCGACGTCAGGCCTTATACGAAGATCGGCGGCAGCGGAATGCCCACGACGCGCAACTTCTGCGCTCATTGCGGCAGCCTGCTATTCGCTACGCCGCATCATGCGCCGGACATCGTGACCCTCTATGCCGGCACGCTCGATGATCCTGCGCGGTTCAAGCCCGAGTTCGCCCAGTTCACGTCCGAACGCCATCAACTGGATGCCCACCAGCCTGACATTCCCCACCATCCGCGAAGAGCGCCCTGAGCGGTGCAATCAAAGATGCCGTGTTTGCGCGGGCGGATTGCCCCAGTCGTCGTGCAGCCCATCGCGATAGGTGACTGGCGCATTCAACGCCGCATCGAGATCGAGTTCATCGAGGCACATGATGTTCACGTTGATATACGGATACCCTGTGCCGTTTGGCATATCGATGCGATCGAATACGTGGACGCCGCAGCGTGTGCAGAACGGGTGATGCGCGACCGCATTGTGCCCCTGATATTCGCTGAGCGCGGCTTCATCCGAAAGAAGACGAAAATCTTCCCGGCGAACCTGCACGTGCCAGAATCGCAGCCTGCTGCAGTAGCTGCAATTGCACTTCGACGTGCCCTCGTCGAAATCGATGCGAGCCTCGAACTTCACGAATTGGCAATGGCAACTTCCGAGGTACGTGCGCAACATGGGGTTCTCCGGGGTTGAGGGCCGCTGCCATTATGGACGGCACGACTTCGCGCTGCCAATGCAGGAGCCGTCGCAACCCTCGCAGTAATGGCGGTCGCGCACCGCGCGATCCACGCGCCAGACGTTCGCCGCAACCGGCGCCGCCGTCCCCGCCGAGCGTCCGTTTTCCCGCGCATGAAAGGTCGGCTCGCCCGCCTTGCCGCGGCGAATCGCTTCATCGACGTCCTGCTCGCCGAACACCGCTTTCAGTTCGGCCACGAACGCCGCGATCTCCGGCATCGGATGCCCGGCTGGCTTGCGCACTCGCATGTCCATGAACCCGCCCCCCAAAAAGTGCCTGTTCGCTATCTCATAAAACCATGTAGGATACTGTATATCCATACAGGTATTTTCGCAAATGACAGCCCCCCTGCCAGCACCGGAAGCCATTCACCCGTCCTTGTGGCGGGCGTCCCAGCTTGGCGCTGGCCGCGGCCGCAGCGTCGATACCGGCTATCCGGCCCTGTCGGCGGAGTTGCCCGGCGGTGGCTGGCCGCTCGGCGCGCTGGTCGATCTGCTCGTGCAGCAGGCCGGCGTCGGCGAACTGCGGCTGTTGCAGCCGGCGCTCAGCGCCGTCGGCGAGCGTCCGCTCGTCTTCGTGCAACCGCCGCATACGCCGGACGGCCTCGGGCTCAACTACATCGGCCTGTCGCTGCAGCAGGTGCTGCGGATCAATGCGCCGAAAACCGCCGACGCGCTGTGGTCCGCCGAGCAGATCCTGCGCGCCGGCAGTTGCGGCGCGCTGATCTTCTGGGCGCAGTACGCGCAGGCGTCCTCGCTGCGCCGTCTGCATCTGGCCGCGCAGTCGTCGGAGACGCTTTTCATCATGGTGCGGCCGCTCGCCACCGCGCAGGAGGCATCCCCCGCGCTGCTGCGGCTCGCGCTCAGGCCATCGGCCGAAGGTCTCACCATCGACATCGTGAAACGACGAGGGCCCGCTCGCGCAGAGCCCCTGTCGATTCCCCTTCAACCCACTCCCGTTCTGCTTTCCCGACATGCGCGTCTTTCTCGCCGTTCATCTGCCAAAGTTGCCGCTCGAGGTCTTCAGACCGAAGTGGTCGCCTGAGCCCGTGCATGGCTGCGCGGTGCTGGAGAAAGACAAGGTGGTCATGGCCGACCCCGCCGCGCGCTCGGCAGGCGTGCGTCCGGGCATGAAGCGCGGCGGCGTGTTGACGCTGTCGCCGCAGACCGAAATGTATGAGCGCGATAGCGGCCGTGAAACGGCAGCCCATCGCGAGGTGGGTATCGCGCTGATGCGCTTCTCGCCCGAAGTCGCGCTGCTCGATGAGGCGACGGTCGTCGTCGAGATCGGCGCGAGTTTGCGGCTCTTCGGCGGCCTGCTCGCGCTGTGCCGCGATACGAAAACCATCCTCGACGCGCTCGGCTTCACCGCGCGCATCAGTGCCGCGCCGACCGGCCAGGGCGCGTGGCTGCTCGCGAAGTTTGGCAACCGGCGCGTGCTGAAGCTCGCGTCGCTCGACCAGCGCCTGTCCGCCCTGCCGATGCTCGCCGTGCCCGAAGTCCGCCCGTTCGCCGACTGGTTCACGGGCCTCGGTTGCGAGCGCATCGCCGATCTGCGCCGCCTGCCCCGCGCCGGCTTGCAGCGCCGCTGCGGCGAACATCTGCTCGACTCGCTCGACCGCGCGTTCGGGACCGCGCCCGAACTGTTCGACTGGCTCGAACTACCGCCCACGTTCTCGGCGCGCATCGAGATGCCGGACCGGCTCGAACACGCGGATGGCGCGGTGTTCGGCGCGCAGCGCCTGATCGTGCAACTGTGCGGATGGCTGTGCGCAAAACAGCTCGCGCTCACCGGCATTCGCCTATCGCTCGAACACGAGCGCGGACGCGCTGCGATCGAGCCGACCACGATCGACGTCGCACTCGGCGAGCCGACCTGGCGCGAAGAACATCTGATGCGGCTGCTCAAGGAGCGGCTGCATCGTATCGAGCTCGCCGCGCCCGTGATCGCGTTGCGGCTCGACGCGTCGAACGTCGAGTCGGCCGTGCCCGCGTCCGACACGCTGTTTCCCGAACCGGGCGGCTCGCAGGAGGATCACGCGCGGCTGCTCGAACTGCTGGTCGCGCGGCTCGGCGAAGAGAACGTGCTGAAACCCGCGCCGAGCGCCGATCATCGTCCGGAGATCGCGAACCGCTGGCTGCCGGTGTCGCAGCCGGTCAAGCCCGGCCCGCTGCCGCAGAATCTGCCCCGCCCGACGTGGATGCTCGACACGCCCGTGCGTCTGCTGATGCGCCAGCACCGCCCGTTTTATGGCTCGCCGTTGCGCATGGTGTCGCCGGGCGAGCGCATCGAGAGCGGCTGGTTCGACGGCGAGCTCGTCACGCGCGACTACTTCGTCGCGCAGGCGGACGACCAGAGCTGCTACTGGATCTACCGCGAGCGCGTGAGCAGCCGCGACGCGGAAGAAGAGCAACGCTGGTTCCTGCATGGCCTGTTCGGCTGATAGGCGCGGATGAGCGGCCATGGACACCACCTTCACGATGCTGCCGGCGTATGCCGAGCTGTTCTGCTTTTCCAACTTCACGTTTCTGCGGGGCGCGTCGCACGCTGAGGAACTGGCCGAGCGTGCCGCGCAACTCGGCTACTCCGCGCTCGCGATCACCGACGAATGCTCGCTCGCGGGAGTCGTGCGCGCGCATGTCGCGGCGAAAGAAGCGAAGCTGCCGTTCATCGTCGGTTCGTATTTCCGGCTCGTCAACGCCGATGGTTCGCCGGCGTTCGGGCTGATCCTGCTCGCCCGCAACCGCAACGGCTACGGCAATCTGTCCGAGCTGATCACGCTGGCGCGCATGCGCGCGCCCAAGGGCGAATACCGGCTCACGCCGCAGGATCTGTCGCGGCCGGAGAAGGAGTATCGCCACCTGCTCGGCATGTCCGACTGCCTCGCGATTCTCGTGCCGGATTTCCCGGCCAGCGAAGACGCGCTCGATGCGCAGGTCGAATGGCTCGACGAAACGTTCACGGGCCGCGCATGGGTCGGCCTCGTGCTCCATCAACGCGCGATGGACGACCTCCATCGCGGCGCGGTCGAATTCGTCGCGCGCAGCCGCGACGTGCCCGTCGTCGCGCTCGGCGAAGTCGTGATGCACGTGCGCTCGCGCAAGCCGCTGCAAGACACGATGACCGCGATCCGGGTCGGCAAACCGGTCCATCAGTGCGGCTATGATCTGGCGCCGAACGCCGAGCAGCATCTGCGCTCGAGGTTGCGGCTCGCCAACCTGTACCCGCAAGACGCGCTGGCCGCGACGGTCGACATCATGAGCCGCTGCACGTTTTCGCTCGACGAGCTGCGCTACGAGTATCCCGACGAGCTGGTGCCGGCCGGCCATACGCCGGCCTCGTATCTTCGTCAGGAAACCTATGTCGGCGCGCAGCGGCGTTTTCCCGCGGGGATTGCGCATCACGTGCAGCAGCAGATCGAGCACGAACTCGAACTGATCGCGGACCTGCAGTACGAGCCGTATTTCCTGACCGTCTACGACATCGTCCGCTTCGCGCGCAGCCAGCACATTCTGTGTCAGGGGCGCGGGTCGGCCGCGAACTCGGCGGTCTGCTACTGCCTCGGCGTGACCGAGGTGGACCCCGCGCGCGGCAACATGCTGTTCGAGCGCTTCATCAGCAAGGAGCGCGGCGAGCCGCCCGATATCGACGTCGACTTCGAGCATCAGCGGCGCGAAGAAGTGATCCAGTACATCTATCGCAAGTACGGCCGCGACCGGGCGGCGATCGCGGCGGCGGTGTCGACCTATCGTCCGCGTGGTGCGCTGCGGGAAACGGGCAAGGCGCTCGGCGTCGATCCGCAGATCGTCGATGCGGTCGCGAAGTCGCATCACTGGTTCGATACCAGTCGGGATCTGCTCGCGCGTTTCGCGGAATCCGGCCTCGATCCGAACCAGCCCCTGATTCAGGCCTGGGCGAAGCTCGCCTCGCAACTGCTGAATTTTCCGCGCCACCTGTCGCAGCATTCGGGCGGCTTCGTGATCAGCCGCGGCAAGCTCACCCGGCTCGTGCCGGTGGAAAACGCGGCGATGGCCGACCGCTCGGTGATCGAGTGGGACAAGGACGACCTCGAATCATTGGGCTTGCTGAAGGTCGACGTGCTCGCGCTCGGCATGCTGTCGGCGATCCGGCGCACCCTCGACCTCGTTTCGGAACAGCGCGGAGAACGTTTCGAAATGCAGGACATCCCCGCCGAGGATGAGGCGACCTACGCGATGATTTCGGCCGCCGATACGGTCGGCGTGTTCCAGATCGAATCGCGCGCGCAGATGAGCATGCTGCCGCGCATGCGGCCAGAGAAGTTCTACGACCTCGTCATCGAAGTCGCGATCGTGCGGCCCGGTCCGATTCAGGGCGGCGCCGTGCATCCCTATCTGCAGCGCCGTCAGGGCTTCGAGCCCGTGACCTATCCGAGCGACGCGTTGAAGACCGCGCTGGGCCGCACACTCGGCGTGCCGATCTTCCAGGAGCAGGTGATGCAGGTGGCGATTCTCGCGGCCGGCTTCACCGCCGGCGAAGCCGACCAGTTGCGACGCGCGATGGCCGCGTGGAAACGCAAGGGCGGACTCGAAAAATACTATGACCGCATCGTGCTCGGCATGCAGGAGCGCGGCTACGACCAGGCCTTCGCCGAGGCGATCTTCGAGCAGATCAAGGGCTTCGGCAAATATGGCTTCCCCGAAAGTCACGCGGCCAGTTTCGCGCTGCTGGTCTATGCGAGCAGTTGGCTCAAGCGTCACGAACCCGAAGCCTTTCTCGCCGCGATGCTGAACAGCCAGCCGATGGGCTTCTATTCGCCGTCGCAACTGGTTCAGGATGCGCAGCGGCACGGCGTCACGGTGTTGCCGGTCGATGTGACGATCAGCGGTTGGGACTCCTCGCTCGAACACCGCGCGGGGGCGACGCGCCCCGCCGTGCGTCTCGGTCTTTCGCTGCTGCGCGGCATGAAGGACGGCGCCGCCGAACGGATCGAGAACGCGCGCGCGGTTCGCCCGTTCGCGAGCGTCAACGATCTCGCGCGCCGCGCGCAGCTCGACCGCAAAGACCTGCATGCGCTCGCGGATGCGAATGCGTTGGCAGCGCTCGCGGGAAACCGCCGCGAAGCGCTGTGGCAGTCGGTCGTCGCGGTGCCGGACAAGGATATGCTCGCGGCCGCGGCGACTCAGGACGAAACGCCCGAACTGGGCGCACCGAGCGAAGCGAACGACATCGTCGCCGACTACCGTTCGCTCGGCCTGACGCTCAACCGCCATCCGCTGGAACTGCTCCGGCCGCAGTTGCTCGCGAACCGGCTGATGCCGGCCTCGACGCTGCGGACCTATCGCGACGGCCGCCTCGCGCGCGGCTGCGGACTGGTGACGGTGCGTCAGCGTCCCGGCACGGCCAAGGGCGTCGTGTTCGTCACGCTCGAAGACGAGACCGGCAACGTCAACGTGATCATCTGGCCGAGTCTGCTCGAAAAACAGCGCAAAGAAGCGTTGGGCGCCGCGCTGCTCGCCGTATACGGCACGTGGCAGTGTCAGGGAGAAGTACGGCACCTCGTCGCGCAGCGGCTCGTCGACATGTCTCATCTGTTGGGCGAGTTGCAGACGACGAGCAGAGACTTCTGCTGACGCGAGCGCGCAAATGCGTATCATCGGAACGGCAAACGGAGGCATCCATGTGCTATTCGGCTCAGATTCTGGCGGACTACCGGCGCTACGTCCGCATGTTCGGCGCGCACATGAGCATCGAGGAATTCGCGCGTCTTTTCTTCGAACGCGCAGAGGACGGTCAGGCCAGGATTCCCAAAGCGATGGAAGACGCATTCTCGGAACCGCAGTCCGACGCGCAACGGGAAGTCTGGGCGCTGATCGAGCGCTTCAGATCGCAGCAGACCGTGAAGCTCGAACAGGAACTGTTCAAACAGCGCACCCGCTTCGCCGATGCCGAGCGCTCTTTGCAGACCAAAGCCACCAGGGCGGCGACCGAGAGCAAACGGATCGCCAAAGACAAGATCGACCGCACGCTCGAGCGACTCGACGACCTCGGCCGAACCGCACCCAAAGCAAGCGACTCGCGCATCTTTCCAGGCTACTACGCGCCGGTGATGATGATGGAGAATGGCCAGCGCGTCGTCAAACCGATGCGCTATCAGTGCCGCCTGGCCGGCAAGCCCGCATCGTACGACACCCGCTATCCCGGCACGTACAACGCTCGTCGGGACAGTCTCGAAAGTTTCTGGAAAGCGCTATTCGGCTATTCGCATGGACTCGTGCTGGCCAGTTCTTTCTATGAGAACGTCTCGCGCGCGCGAATGGAAGGCCGCGAACTGGCGCCCGGCGAGAAAGATGAAAATGTCCGGCTCGAGTTCCGGCCCAATCCGCCTCACGACATGCTGGTCGCATGCTTGTGGTCCCGCTGGAGCGGCAAAGGCGAGCCCGATCTATTGTCCTTCGCGGCCATCACCGATGATCCGCCACCCGAGGTGGCCGCTGCCGGCCATGATCGCTGCATCATTCCGATCAAGCCTGAGCATATCGACGCGTGGTTGAATCCCGATCCGCGCGATCTGGCAGCGTTGTACGCAATTCTCGATGATCGGGACCGGCCGTTCTACGAACATCGGATCGCGGCCTGAATACAAGACGCGGTTTCGCGGGCCGCGCGAGACGGTGTCGGATCATCCTTGCAATCTTCGCGCAGTAACATATTCTGCGTTATGGATGTTCATCGGCTGGCGAAGAATACCCGGTTGCAGAGGTCCGCCGACAGGCGCGATTCGGACCCCATCAATCATCGAAGCGCCTGCGCAGCGGGCCCGACACGATCCACACCCTCGGGTTGCGGCTGCAAGCACAGGAGACGTCGGTATGGGCAAACATCCCGCGGCGGACGCTTCGCAGCAGACCGCGCTCGGCAGCGACGAACTTCAGCTGATCGATGCGTGGTGGCGCGCATGCAATTATCTTTCGGTCGGCATGATCTATCTGCTGGACAACCCGCTGCTACGGGAGCCGCTGAAAGTCGAACACGTCAAGTATCGCCTGCTCGGACACTGGGGCGCGAGCCCGGCGTTATCGTTCGTCTGGGCGCATCTGAACCGCGTGATCAAACGCGACGATCTCGACGTCGTCTTCATGGCCGGTCCCGGACACGGCGCACCGGGCGTGCTCGGCCCCACCTATCTGGAAGGCACCTACTCGGAGATCTATCCGGACAAGAGCGCGGATGCCGAGGGCATGCAGAAGTTCTTCAAGCAGTTCTCGTTTCCCGGCCATATCGGTTCGCATGTGACGCCGGAGACGCCCGGGTCCATCCATGAGGGCGGCGAGCTTGGCTACAGCCTGTCGCATGCGTATGGCGCCGTGCTCGACAACCCGGACCTCATCGTGGCCTGCGTGGTCGGCGATGGAGAAGCGGAGACCGGCCCGCTCGCCACCGCGTGGCATTCGAATAAATTCATCAACCCGGCCCGCGACGGCACCGTGCTGCCGATCCTCAATCTGAACGGCTACAAGATCGCCAATCCGACCATCCTGTCGCGCATCAGCAGCAGAGAACTGGAAGCGCTCTTCGTCGGCTACGGCTACACCCCGCATTTCGTCGAAGGATCGGATCACGCGGAAATGCATCGGAAGATGGCGCACACGCTCGATACCGTGCTCGGCGAAATTCGCGCAATTCATCAGCAGGCACGCGCGAACGGCAATCTCGAGCGGCCGCTCTGGCCGATGATCGTGCTGCGCACGCCCAAGGGCTGGAGCGGACCGAAGCAGATCAACGGGCACAAGGTCGAAGGCTCGTGGCGCTCGCATCAGGTGCCTTTTTCCGATGTGCGCAACAACTCCGCGAATCTCGAAGTGCTCGAAGAATGGATGCGCAGCTACCGGCCCGCCGAACTTTTCGATGCCGAGGGCCGGCTGATCCCCGAACTCAAGGCGCTGTCGCCCCAAGGCCCGCGGCGCATGAGCGCCAATCCGCACGCGAACGGCGGCGTGCTGCGCCGCGAACTGAAGCTGCCCGACATCCGCGCGTACGCGGTGGATGTGCTGCACGCGGGCAAGGTGCTGCAGGAGAACACGCGGCCACTCGGCGAATTTCTGCGCGACACGATGCGCGCGAACATGAACACCTTCCGCGTGTTCGGCCCGGACGAAACGGCCTCGAACCGTCTGCAGTCGATCTACGAGGTCAGCAAGAAGGTGTGGATGGCCGAGATGCTCCCCGAGGACGAGGACGGCGGCGAACTGGCGCGCGACGGCCGCGTGATGGAGATGCTGTCCGAACACACGCTGATGGGATGGCTCGAAGGCTATCTGCTGACGGGCCGCCACGGCTTCTTCCATACCTACGAAGCGTTTGCGCACGTGGTGGATTCGATGTTCAACCAGCACGCGAAGTGGCTCGACATCAGCCGCAATCACGTGCCATGGCGCGCGTGGGTGTCGGCGGAAAACATTCTGCTGTCGTCGACCGTGTGGCGGCAGGATCACAACGGCTTTTCGCATCAGGACCCCGGCTTCATCGATCTCGTCACCAACAAGAGCCCCTCGGTCACGCGCGTCTATCTTCCGCCCGACGCGAACACGCTGCTGGTGGTCGCCGACCACTGTCTGCGCACCACCGACTGCATCAACGTGATCGTCGCCGACAAGCAGAAACACCTGCAATTCACCACCATCGACGAAGCCGTCGTGCACTGCGCCAAAGGCATCGGCGTGTGGCGGCGCGCGAGCAACGACGAGGACGCCGAACCGGACGTGGTGATGGCCTCGTGCGGCGACGTCGCCACCCAGGAAGCGCTGGCGGCGACGGCGATCCTGCGCGAACGTCTGCCCGAACTGAAGCTGCGTTTCGTCAACGTGGTCGACCTGTTCAGGATGCAGCCGGCGAGCGAGCACCCGCACGGCTCGACCGAACGCGAATTCGACAGCCTGTTTACGACCAATAAGCCGGTGATCTTCAATTTCCACGGTTACCCGTGGCTGATCCACAAGCTCGCCTATCGCTTTCGCAATCACGAGAATCTGCACGTGCGGGGCTACAAGGAGAAAGGCAACATCAACACGCCGCTCGAACTGGCGATTCTCAATCAGGTGGACCGCTTCAATCTGGTGATCGACGTGCTCGACCGCGTGCCGCGCTTGCAGGGCAGATCCGCGCATCTCAGGGAAGACATGAGGAACGCGATCGTCAGCAACCTGAACTATGCGCATACGCATGGCACGGACCGCGCCGAGATCGTCGACTGGGTCTGGCCCTTCTGAACGTCACGCGCAGCATGCACCGAGGAAAGCATCATGGCCGACGCTCCCACCACGACCTCGCAGCAAAGCGCGGATGCAGCGCGCACCGGCCTGAGCGCCGCCGCGCTCCAACGCGGCGTGCTCGACAATCTGCTGTGCCTGCGGGGCCGCTATCCGGCGATCGCTTCCCCGCATGACTGGTACATGGCGCTCGCGTATAGTGTGCGCGACCGGCTGCTGGCCCGCTGGGCAACCTCCGTACAGACCTACGCCGGAAGCGATGTGCGGGTCGCCTGCTACCTGTCCGCCGAGTTCCTGATCGGCCCGCAACTCGGCAACAACCTCGTCAATCTCGGCATCGAGGCCAACACACGTGAGGCGCTGCGCGCGCTCGGCGTCGACCTCGATATGCTGCTCGAACTCGAGGAAGAGCCGGGGCTCGGCAATGGCGGACTTGGCCGCCTCGCGGCCTGCTATCTGGATTCGCTCGCATCTTTGGAAATACCGGCCATCGGCTATGGCATCCGCTACGAGTTCGGCATCTTCGACCAGCAGATTCGCGACGGCTGGCAGGTCGAAACCACCGACAAATGGCTGCAAAAGGGCAATCCATGGGAGATCGTGCGCCCGGAGGTTGCGTACTACGTGGGGTTTGGCGGCAGCACCCACAACGAAACCGATGCACGCGGGAACCTGTGCGTGCGCTGGACACCCACACGGCAGGTCAAGGGCGTGGCTTGCGACACGCCGATGCCCGGCTATCACGTCAACACGTGCAACACCTTGCGGCTGTGGAAGAGCGAGGCGGTCGAGTCGTTCGACCTGCAGGACTTCAACGCCGGCGACTATTACGAGGCCGTCAACGAAAAGGTCATCTCCGAGACGCTGTCGAAGGTGCTGTATCCGAACGACGAGCCCGAGATCGGCAAGCGCCTGCGTCTCGCGCAGCAATACTTCTTCGTGTCGTGCTCGCTGCAGGACATGCTGCGCCTGCTCCAAATCAAGGGCGAACCGGTCGGACACTTCGCGCAGTTGTTCAACGTGCAGTTGAACGACACGCATCCGTCGATCGCCGTCGCCGAGCTGATGCGTCTGCTGGTGGACGACAGGCAGGTGCCGTGGGACGAGGCCTGGGACATCACGCGGCGCGCGCTCGCGTACACCAATCACACCCTGCTGCCCGAAGCGCTTGAAACCTGGGGGCTGCCGCTGATGCGCAACCTGCTGCCGCGCCTGCTCGAAATCATCTATGAGATCAACCGCCGCTTCCTCGACGAGGTCCGGCAGCGCTATCCGGGCGACGACGCGCGCATCGAACGCATGTCGCTGATCGACGAGCGCGGTGACAAGCTCGTGCGCATGGCGCATCTGGCGACGGTCGGCAGCCACGCGATCAACGGCGTCGCCGAACTGCATTCCGGGCTGCTCAAGCAGACCGTGCTGCGGGACTTCGCCGAATTGTGGCCCGAGCGCTTTCACAACGTCACGAACGGCGTCACGCCGCGCCGTTTCATGCTGCTTTGCAATCCGGCGCTCGCGCGGCTGCTCGACGAGACCATCGGCGCTGGCTGGGTCACTGATCTCGCGCGACTGCGCAAGCTCGAAGCCTATGCCGACGACGCCACGTTTCAGCAGCAGTGGCGTAGCGTGAAGCAGTCGAACAAGGCCGTGCTCGCCGAGCATATCCGGAGCGTCACGGGCATCGGCGTCGACACCGCCGCGCTGTTCGACGTGCAGGTCAAGCGCATCCACGAATACAAGCGGCAACATCTGAACGCGTTGCTGATCGTCACGCTGTACCGGCGCCTGCTGCGTGATCCGCAGCTCGCGCTGACACCGCGCTGTTTCGTATTCGGCGGCAAGGCGGCGCCCGGCTACGCGACGGCCAAGCTGATCATCCGTTTGATCAACGGCATCGCCGAAGTCGTGAATAACGACCCGATGGTGAACGGGCGGCTGAAAGTCGTGTTCTATCCGGACTTCAATGTGAAGAACGCGCACTTCATCTACCCTGCCGCCGACCTGTCCGAGCAGATTTCGACGGCCGGCAAGGAAGCATCGGGCACCGGCAACATGAAGTTCATGATGAACGGCGCGTTGACGATCGGCACGCTCGACGGCGCCAACGTCGAAATCCGCGAAGAGGTCGGCGACGAAAACTTCTTCCTGTTCGGCCTGAGCGCCGACGAAGTGGAACGTGTGAAGCGCGCGGGTTATCGCCCCGCGGACTATGTGAAGGATGACGCGGAACTGAGCGAAGTGCTGCAACTGATCGCCGACGGTCATTTCTCGCGAGGAGACCGCGAGATGTTCCGCCCGCTGATCGACAATCTGACGCACGCGGACCCGTTTCTCGTGCTCGCCGACTATGCCGCCTACGTGGCGTGTCAGGACGACGTGAGCGCCGCCTGGCAGGACACGCGGCGCTGGACCCGGATGTCGATCCTGAACACCGCGCGCTCGGGCAAGTTCTCTTCCGACCGCGCCATCGGCGAATACTGCGACAAGATCTGGAAGATCCGCCCGATGAGGATCACCCTTGATCAATGACCCTGAAACGGGATCGGTGCGTGCTCATGCGGTTCGCTCCGGGTCGCGGTTTCCCGTGGGCGCGTCGGCGGTGCCCGGCGGCATTAATTTCTGCATCTTCTGCCGTCACGCGACGCGCGTCGAGCTGTTGCTGTACGACGCGGCTGACAGCCCCGAGCCGTTCCAGATCATCACGCTCGCCGCCGCTTGCAACCGCACCTTCTACTACTGGCACGTGATGGTCGAAGCGCTGCCGTTCGGCACCTACTACACGTGGCGGGCGGACGGTCCGCGCGATACGCGCTCTAGCGGCCACGCGTTCGACCCCGACAGCGAACTCCTCGACCCGTATGCCCGCGCGGTCAGCGACGTGCTCTGGACGCGGCCTGCGCTCGGCCAGCCGAATCCCAACGGGCACAAAACCCACCGCGCGATCGTGACAGAACCCCTGCCCTCGTCCCCTGGGCGTATCTCGCGCGGACTCGACGACGCGATCATCTACGAGCTGCATGTCGGCGGCTTTACACGTGATCCGTCGAGCGGCGTGCAGCATCCCGGTACCTTCGCCGGCCTGATCGAAAAGATTCCGTACCTGACGCAGCTTGGCGTGACCCACGTCGAGCTGCTGCCGGTGATGGCCTTCGACGAACAGGACGTTCCGCCCGCCACGGCGGCCCTCGGCCTGAGCAACTACTGGGGTTACAGCACGCATAGCTATTACAGCCCGCATCCTCGCTACTGCCGCGATCCCGCGCGCGCGCCCCAGGAGTTTCGCGCGCTGACCGACGCCATGCACGCCGCGGGCATCGCCGTGCTGCTCGACGTCGTGTTCAACCATACGGCCGAAGCGGGCGAGACGGGCCCCGTCATCAACTTCAAGGGCCTCGTCAACGATATCTTCTACCACCTCGACGCGGCCGACCGGCGCCGCTACCGGGACTACACCGGCTGCGGCAACACGATCAATTGCAACCATCCACTGGTGACGACGTTCATCGTGCGCTGCCTCGAATACTGGGTGGAAGAACTCGGCGTCGATGGCTTCCGGTTCGATCTGGCGAGTATCTTCGCGCGCGACCAGCGCGGCGAGCTGATGGTCGATCCACCGCTGCCCTGGGCGATCGAGTCTTCGCGTGTGCTGTCGCGCGTGCCGTTGATCGCGGAGGCGTGGGACGCCGCCGGCATGTATCAGGTCGGCGCCTTTCCCGGCATGGCGTGGGCCGAGTGGAACGGCCGCTATCGGGACGTGATTCGCCGTTTCGTGCGCGGCGACCCGGGGCTCATCGGGGCGGTCGCGACCTGCATCGCGGGCAGCTCGGACCTCTATGCGGACGACGGCAGGCTGCCCAACAACAGCGTCAACTTCGTGACGTGCCACGACGGCTTCACGCTGATCGATCTCGTCAGCTACGAATCGAAGCGCAACGAAGCCAACGGCGACGAGAATCGCGACGGCAGCTCCGACAACCTGTCGTGGAACTGTGGCGTCGAGGGCGAGACCGGCGACGCCGGGATTCTCGGTCTGCGACACCGCCAGGCACGCAACGTGATGGCCATCCTGTTCCTGAGTCTGGGTGTGCCGATGACGCTCGCCGGCGACGAGGTGCTGCGCAGCCAGCGCGGCAACAACAACGCCTATTGTCAAGACAACACCCTCAGCTGGTTCGACTGGACACCCACTGAAGCCGGCTCGGCCATGTCGCGCTTCGTGCGCGAGCTGATCGCGCTGCGCAAGCGCCACGCAAGTTTGCGGCGGCGGTATTTCCTGACCGGCCGGCCCTCGCCGGGGCAGACTCGGCCGGATGCGGCATGGCACGGCGAGCGCCTGAACGAGCCGGGCTGGCACGATCCAGGCGCGCGGCTTCTCGCCGTCACGCTGGGCGGCGAAGCGCCTGGCGAGCCGGCACTGCACGCGGTGTTCAACATGGACGATTGCGCCCGCACGGTCCAGTTGCCCGCGCCCGACGGGCGGCGCTGGCGGCGTATCGTCGATACCGCGCGCGACAGTCCGCATGACATCGTGCAAGCGGCGCAACAGGTCGCTGTCGAAAGCGATCAATTTCGCGTCGAGGCACGCAGCGTCGTGGTTCTGGAAGAAGCGAGCTGAACCGACGCAATTAACCCGGGTTCTTGTCCACTAATGTCGATGCTGTGGCGGATATGCCGTGCGCAGTTTCGATTTACTGGCGGAACAATCCACCGGCAACAATCGCGGAGGGCATCATGAGAATCAGCGTTGACGGGCCGTCCGTCGTCTTTGCGATGATTGCGGTCGTGGCCCATGGCAGCGCACTCGCGAGGTCCGAAGCCTGCCATCCCACCTCGGAAAAGCAGATTTCCGCACTGTTCGATCGCTGGAACGACTCGCTGAAAACCGGCGACCCGCGGAAGGTCGTGGCGAACTACGCGCCGAACTCGATCCTGCTGCCGACCGTCTCGAACAGGCCGCGTTTGACCGTCGACGAAAAGCTCGACTATTTCAAACACTTCCTCGAAAACAAACCGGTCGGCACGATCGACTTCCGCGACATCATGATCGAATGCAACACCGCGATCGACTCGGGGCTCTACACCTTCAAGTTCGCGGACGGCTCGGTCGTCAAGGCGCGCTATACGTTCACCTACGCGTGGAATGGGCACAAGTGGCTGATTACCAGCCATCATTCGTCGAAAATGCCGGAAGGCAATTAGCCGATGTGGTTTAGAAAAAGTCAGGCTGGGACTTGAACCTCATTCACGAATGACCTGAATACGTCCCGCCTTGACTGCCGCCTTCAATACCGTCCAGTCCGTCTCATTCTGTTCCGCGCCTCGCTATCCCGTCCTTTCCGCCCGATGCGCGGCCTCCTGCACACCTCGTACAGCCGCGGCCACGATCAAGCCGGTGAATACCACGCCGATCAGCCCGAGGCATGCGGCGTCGATCCGGCCGAACGCCGAAGTGGGCACGACATCGCCGTACCCGATGGTGAGCGCCGTGATCGCGCAGAAGTACACGGTTTCACCCAGCGGCGACGGTGTCCGATTCGCTGTCTCGACGGGCGCGCCCCAGTAGTCCATGCCAATCGTCAGCAAGACGAACAGTAGAAGCAGACCGATCAGAATCGCTCTCAGATACCACAGGGTTATCGCCATTTCCTTCAGAATCTCACTAGCCCGAGGACGGACCGCGCCATCGCCTGTCGCATTTCCCATTGCACGCTCCTGTTGCGATCACCGGATCGGCTTTGCAGCATGCCGCACCGCCTCACTCCGCACGGCGGTGCTGCTCGAAAAGCAGAAGCATCAAATACGCATAGGCCGTTACGGCCAGAAAGAGCCCCATTCGCACGGCAAACGCGGTGTAGACATCCTTGCCCGCCACGCTGTCCTGCACCGATTGCCCGAGCAGAATGATCATCGTCACGAGACTGTTCAGCCAGAAGCCCGGCGAACAACGCGTGGGTTGCAGGCCGTACAGCTTGCGTCCCACCAGCAGGCCGAACAACAGCATCCACAGAAAGAACATCCACAAATGCACGAACAGCCTCAGTGCAAACCAGAACGCGATGGCGAGCAGACCGCCGAGCAGCGTCGAGCCGATCAGATCGCGTGCGGCGCCGCGGGCCGAGGTCGTGCAGGTTTGTCTGCCGAGGCTGACGGACTTCATGATGATCGGCATGTAGTTCGCCGGGTCGGTCATCGCGAGCAGATAGGCCGGCATGACGACGAGCGCGGCACGCAGCGCGATATAGGCCGCCTCGTCTTCCGCCATCGCTGCCGCGGCGGGCTGTTCTCGCGCGCCCATGCTTTCAGGAAACAATCTGTGCGCCAGCGTCGACGTCAGCACGGCAAGCAGAAGTCCCTTCGCCAGCGCGCCGACGACCGTCAGGGCCAGTTCGAAGTCGGCCGTGCCCGCGGCGGAAATCATCGTCAGTCCCGCGACCAGAAAAGTCGCGACGAGATTGTTGCCGCCACGCAGCCCGTAACGAAACGCGAAGAACAGCATGAGGCCGACGATCATGATGCCGGCCAACGCATAGTGACGAAGCAACGGAACGAGGAGCAGGCCGCTGCCGGTGGTCGACGCCACGACCAGCGAAAGAATCACGCCGGCCTTCAACGATAGCGGCCGATTCTGCGTGGCCAGCAGAAAAACCGTGAATACCGGCGCGACGACGGGTATCGGGAAATCGAGTCCAAAGCTGACGGCAAGAGCGATTGCCGTTCCGATAGCCACACGTATCGCGCGATAACCGAGGCGCTGGGTCACGGGTTGCATGGGCTTCTCAATAGACGTAGGAAAGCCAGCTCATCAGCCGGATGAACGCGTGTCCCAGCGGATTGAGCGGATTGCCCTGGGTCGGAAACGCCATCACTTCGGCCTGCCCGCCCACCCGCAGATTGCGCAGACGCGCGCGCTCGCTGTCGTCGAATTCGACGATTACCGGGAAACGCTGCGCGGGACGCAGCCAGTCGCGGCTATTCTGCACGGTGGGCAGGCTGCCCGCCGGCGTGCTCTGCCCCACGCTCACGCCATAGCCGATACTGCGAACCCGCCCGCCGAACACTTCGCCGGGCAGCACGTCCAAGGCGATCTCGACGCGCGTGCCGGGTTTGAGATGGCCCAGATTGTTCTCCGTCATGTCGGCGCTGACCCACACGTCGCGGATCGCGATCAGCGTCATGACCGGATTGCCCGCCGCGGCGAACTGACCGACTTCCGTGCGCAGATCGGTCACGACGCCGCTCGAGCGGGCTCTGATCCGCGCGTTGGCGAGATCGAGTTCGGCCTTCTCCAGCGCGCCAGCGGCGCTGCGCAACTGCGCATTCTCCGCCTCGCTTCCGCCCTGCTGCTCCCGCGCCCGCTCGACTTCGGCACGGGCCCCGTCGACCTGGCTTAGCGCCTGTTCATGCGTCGCCCGCGCGACCTCGAGGCGTCGCAGGGAGACGGTGCCCTCGTCTTCACGATAGAGCCGCTCGAGACGGTCGCTGTCCTGGCGCGCCTTGACCTCGTTCGCGATGGCGGCCCGCAACGCCGCGACTGCCGACTCGATGCCGGCCGTGCTGGCACCGAGCTGCCGGCGCGTGGACTCCAGATCGGCGCGCGCGCGGTCAGCGGCAATGCGGTAGGGCTCGCTATCGACTTCGAACAGCACGTCCCCCGCGTTGACATCCTGGTTGTTATGGACGAACACCCGCGTCACGCGTCCCGACACCTCGGCGGCGACGGGCACGACATAGGCCTGAATCCGCGCCTGCTGCGTATACGGCGTGAAGCGGTCGGCGAGCAGATACCAGATCAGGCTCAGCACGATCAGACAGACGACCCATTTGACCGCCCTGCCCGAAGGGTCGGCGGCAGGCGTCGACGACTTCGGCGGGGCGGCGGTTCGAGGCTCGCGGGTATCCTGGGTATCGCTCATCGTGACGCCCCTTCGGCTTGCCCCGGCGTACCGGAAGACGGCGCCGTCTGGTCGAGCAGGTCGCCCCAATCGGTGCGTTGCCGCATCTGCGCGCGCGTCGCCGCGTCGACGAGCGGCTGTTCGGTTTCCCAGCCGCCTCCGAGCGCCTTGTAAAGCGCGATCACACTACCGAGCGCATTGCTGCGATTGACCACGTACGCGTCCTGCTGCGCGAACAGCGCGCGCTGCGCATCGAGGACCCGCTGGAAGTCCGAATACCCTTCCCGATAGATCGTATTGGCGAGCGTCAGCGAGCGCCGCGCCGCGCCCTGCGCGTCATTCAGAATGGTGTCGCGCTGCAAGGCGGCGAGCAGCGCCGTCGCGGCATCGTCGGCCTCGCGCGCCGCCTCGCGCACCGTGTTCTGATAAGCGAGCGTCAACTCTTGCAGCCGTGCGTCCTGGACGCGCACGTTGTTCGTGATCCTGCCGTAATCGAACACGTTCCACGTCACGCTCGGGCCCGCGGCAAAGAGCAGTGTGCTCGGTGCGCCCGCGAGCGAACTGGCGGTCCACGTCAGCGTGCCGAGCAACGATACCGACGGGTACAGATCCGCTTTTGCCACGCCGATGAGCGCCGACTGCGAAGCCATCTGATACTCGGCCGCGCGAACGTCAGGGCGGCGCAACAGCAGATCGGCCGGCACGTCCTGCAGCACCGCATGATCCACCAGCGGCACCACGCCTTCCTTGCCCGACTGCACGTCGAGTTCCGGCAGCGGACCCGGCGCTCGCCCGATCAGCACCGACAGCGCATGACGCGCAAGCACGATCTGGCTTTCGAGATCGGGGATGCTGCTCAGCGTCCCAAGGTACTGCGTCTTCGCCTGCTGGAAGTCGAGTTCGTCGGATTCGCCAGCCTTGAAGAGCTTTTGAGCGATGTCGTAGCTGCGTTTTTGCAACTGGGCGTTCTCGCGAGCGATGCGTAGCCGCGCCTGCGCGACCCGCAGCGTGAAATACGTATCCGCGACCTGCGCGTGCAACAGAACCAGCGCATCGTCGCGGTTGGCTTGCGCGGCGAAGAACCCGGCGTCGGCCGATTCGATCGCGCGGCTGAAGCGTCCCCAGAAATCGAGTTCCCAGCCGATGCTGAAGCCCGCGCCGTACTGCACGAAGGCGCCCGAGCGCGGATTGGAACCATCCGAGCGCTTGCGCGCCGAAGCCAGTACATCGGCACTCGCCTGCTGCACCTGCGGATAGCGTCCCGCGAGCGCGATGCCGAGCTGTGCGCGCGCCTCGAGCACGCGTAGTCCGGCGATCTTCAGGTCGCCGTTGTTCGCGTCGGCTTCGGCGATCAGACGTTCGAGATTCCTATCGTCGAAGATCAGCCACCACTGGCGCACATCGGGCTGTGCACCCTGTTGCGTGACCCGCGTGATCGATTCGCTACTCCAGTGCTCGCTCCACGCTTCATGCTGCGGCTTGAAGTCCGGGCCCACCCGCATGCATCCGCTCAGGCCAACCGCCGCCCCGAAAAGCACTGCGATCCCGTACGGACGCATCAACGGTGACACGGAGCCATCCTCGAGCTTCAGGTCTGCTTCTGTTCGTGGGTCTGCGTGGGTTGCGTGGGTTGCCTGGGTTGAGGCTGGTCTCGGACCCAGCGCCAGAACAGCTGATAACCGACGGCCAGCATCACGGGCCCAACGAATAGCCCGATGACGCCTCCCGTCACCATGCCGCCGAGCGCTCCGATCAGCACGACCGGCATCGGCACCGCGACGCCACGGCCCAGCATCAATGGCTTGAGCACGTTGTCGGCGAGGCCCGCGACGAACACGTAAACCGAGAAGATGATGTTTGCGGTGTTCACGCCGTCCGTGACGATCACGAAGGCGATCACCGGAATGGTGATCAGCGTGGCCGGCAATTGCATGATGCCGAGCAGCAGCACGGCCAGCGCGAGCAACCCCGCGCCGGGTATCCCCTTCACGATGAAGCCGATGCCGATCAGCAGCATCTGGATAAACGCGATGCCCACTACCCCCTGGGCCACCGCGCGAATCGTCGCCGTGCACAAGTCGGCGATCTGAGCGCCGTTCTCGGGGCCCGAGATGCGCGAGGCGATCTGCACCGCGCTGTGATAGCCCTTCTCACCGTGGGCCATCAGGATGCCTGCGACGATCAGCGCGACGAAAAATATCACCAGGCCGGCACCGAGACCCGTCACCGTTGCAAGCACAGCGAGCCCGGCCTCCTTCAGCTGCGGGGCGAATTTATGCGCAAGACCGGTCAGGTCCGTCGATGCCTGTTGCCAGAAGTCGTACACACGCTGGCCGACCAGCGGCCAACTCGCCACCGAGTCCGCGGGAGGCGGAATCCGGAAGCTACCGCTCCTGGCAATGGCTATCGATTTCTCGACCGAATCGGCTACCGCGAGACCCAGCGCATACGTTGGCACCAGAATCACGACAAGCGCGACAAGCACGATCAGCGTGGCGATCAGGCCATCCTTGCCGCCGAGCATGGAGCGAAGCAGGACCTGCAGCGGATAGAGCGTGATCGCAAGAATCACCGACCAGGCCATCAGGTTAAGAAACGGCGCGAAGATCCGAAAACAGAATACGGCCAGGACCGCGATGAGTCCGGCGCGGATCAGGACGTCGAGCATCTCTCGGGACGGAGTCCGTTGGGGAATCGGTGTGAGCAGCATAAGTTGTTCTCCCGCCAGGTCGCGTCGCGGTTCGGCGGCGACACCGTGATAGGCCTGCAATCGCGAAAACTCAAACCCACTGGAACGTTCCTGACGCCAATACCAAGGCCTGCCTGCAATTCCGGCATTTTAGGAAGAGGAACGCGCCGGCTTTGTCGTCGACAGAACGCGGCGTTTCACTACTATTGAACCCGCGCCTGAAATATTCAATTGGACTTTGGTCTCATAGACCTCGAGCCGTCCGGAGCTCAGCCGCCGAGCCGCCGCTCACGGCCGGAATCTGGTATCCCACCGATGCGCCGGCCACGCCGCACGCCTTGGGCGACGTCACCCGGACCGTTGCGGCCGGCACGCCGATAGCAGGCCATCACCTGCCGCTGATCGTGCTGTCGCACGGCGGCGGCGGCTGGTACGGCGCCTTTCGAGTCGATGTTGCGATAGGAAGGAGACTCACCCGAATTCGTCGTGTTGCGGCAATTGGTCGGTGATCGAATACCACGGTGCCTTTGAACCCACGAAAATGTGGGCGGTGGGAGACATGGCGGGCGAGTCCGTGAGTGTTCCCAGCGTGACGTGAACGTACTGCCCCTGACGAACCACCGAGAACATCAGGCTTCCACATATTTTGCAGCGCACATCATGCGACGCTCGTTCATCGCCGAAAATCAACAGGCTGTCTTCGCCCCGAGTGATGCGCAGCTTGTCGCGCTCGATTCCCGCGAAGGGTTTGAACGCCGAGCCGGTCGCGCGCCGGCAGTTTGAACAGTGGCAGTTCAACGCATAGACGAATTCGTCCTTCACCGAGTAATGGACCGCACCGCAAAGGCATCGGCCGGCAAGCAATGGTTTCATGGCTGCTTTTAAACAGAAGGTACGTCGCAAATTGGAAAGTCACGCAGCCGTGATTATTCGCGAGCCGACGCGCGATGTCGAACCCCCAGACCGCTAGCGCCTGAAAATGACCTGCGCCGTGCCGACCTCGATCGGAGAGGAGGTGTGCTGGTGGACAATTTTCCATCCGTCGGCCTGCTGCCTCAGCGTCATGGTCAGGCGATTGTCCATGGAGCGCAGTTCCAATCCGTCGGCGTCGACGGCTTTATACGTCGCGAAGGCGTGAACGACGGCGAGGTCCGCGGCGACGATTGTTTGCGCCGCGCTGAAATCGACTATCACACGTTCCGTACCCAGCGAACCGAACCAGCCCTCCACCATGTCGCGCCACGATGCGATGCCGTGGTACGACCATGTTCCCCACATGTCGAAGACCACCGCATCGCGGTCGTATAGCGCAACGAACGCGTCCACGTCTTTTGCCAATACCGCGGCTTTGTAGCCTTCCAGGACTTGCAGGATCGGATTGTCGAGTCGGTTCACGGTGTGCTCCCAGGTCGGATGACGATGGCGGCCAGACCTGGCGCAAAACGGCAGATCCAAGGTTCCTGGCCAATTGTCTTACCAGGTAACGACGATCGACGCACCATCGGATCGACATTCCCCCGAAAAAACCTTCAACACGATATTGCGTTGCATTGATCAGATCCCGCCCGCTGCGCGGATCACTGGGCGATCTGCTGACGTTGATACTCGTCGTGCTTCATTTGCATATAGTCGGCGCGGCTGACCTCGTGCAGTTGCCGCGGATACTGCTCGGTCGCATCGAACCAGTCAGCGAGGCGTTTGTCGAGGCGGGCGTTGGGCGGGCTGGAAAGCGCGCCAAGATAGGCATCGATGGCGAGGTAGTAGCGCATCGTATTGCGTTCGACCAGGCCGCGCACGCCGCCGATGTATTGCGGCTCGCTCGTCGACGAATCGGGCGTAGCGGAAAAGCCGACCTTGTCGCTGCCGATCGTCGCCAGGTAGGTTTTCATGGCAATCCGTCCCGCCGTGCCATATCCGTACGCGTAGGTCAGGTGAATAAAGGTGCGGTTATCGCCCACCGGTATCGCTTCCAGCACGATACGGTAGTCTTTCGTGCTCAGCGGACCCTTGGCGGCAGTGAGCTCGACGCGAAAATAATCAGGGGTGCTCGCTACCGCACGAAAGTTGAATTGCACGCGGTACGACGACGAAAGCGATTCCTCGGTTTTCTTGCCGATGTTCACGGTGAGGATCGTACCGCTGTCGCTGGTCGACGCATGGCAGTATTTGGTGTTCAGATGCAGGATCAGCACGTCGCACCAGTTGGCCGGGCCCTGAGTCGGGTCGTTGAGGGCGCCGCTGACCACCGCGAAAGGATAGTTGAGCACCCCGTAAATATCGCCCTTGAGCGCCGACGGCAACTCCTGCGATTCGAGGTACAGCGGTCGCTGAAACTGGTTGTGCGCGAGTTGCTGCGTCAGACTTTGATATTTCGCGTGCAGGCGAGCCGCGCCGTCGTCCGCTTGCGCGACGACGCTCTGGCATAAGAAACAGAACACCGTCGTGATCAAGACCATCCACCACGGTCGCGTCCGCCGATTACCTGTCAGGTATGTCGCAAGCCTGCTCATGGTCCTCCTCCTACTTTGGCTCAGGTCGTGGCGCAACGGAGGCGGATCCGATCCTGGCGCCCTCGTGGTTCCCGCATATCGCCGACGTCATACGGCCATGCGCAAATACAGGCCGCGGAACCCGGACCCTCAACGCTCGCCTACGCTGATTCGCCTGACGTCCCCCGACATCATCCGAGCATAGGTCTCACTCATTTTCGCCGCGAGCAGTCTTTTGCTCTCGACAGAGTAGTGATCGTTTACATCAAGCTGTAGATAAGGCATTGCGTCGATCTCCAATGAGAGTGTTGCGCACGCGCCAACTATATGCCGCGCCATCCAATCGATCAAAACCGTCGCCGCACCACGCTCTGGCGAGCCAATCGTCGCTCATGTCCGTAGCAGTGTCGAACGCCAGGCAGGCATGGCTGACGGGCACTCTGTTTTGGCCAATTGCCCTTGCATAATGGTCTTCACTATTTACACGAAGTCCCGGATCAACGAGGTATGTTCGCTGCCGGGAACTCGCCACCGACATTCAACAGCGATGAGTCGTTTATTTCATTGGCTGTCCTATTGTTTGTTCGCGTTCTCGCCCACAGCGTGCCTGCTGTCAAATCGATCGTCAGGAGAATCGTCATGCGTAAGATGCTTACCGTCGCTGTCGCAGCGTTTTGTATTGCGTCCTTTTCGCACGAAAGTCGTGCCTCTGGCGATGATGATGTCCCACAAGCCCGATGCACGCTACCTCAAGGTACGGTCGCATTGGTGGAAAAGCAGTTGCATACGGTCGTGAACCTGTCCGATGCGAACGGCGGGATCTTCAAGCCTAACCGGATGTGGGCGGCCATTGTCGATCGGCAGGGGCATCTGTGTTCGGTGATCGTGACCGGCGACGCCTGGCCCGGTAGCCGGGCCATTGCAATCGCGAAGGCTTATACCGCGAACGGTTTCAGCAACGACGCACTCGCCCTATCGACGGCAAATCTCTATGCGGCCGCCCAGCCGGGCGGCTCCCTTTACGGCCTGAATAATTCGAATCCTTTTGACGCGCGCTTCCTCGAACAGGGCAGCGGCATCGGACACACGCTTGGCGGCGTCATTACCTTCGGCGGCGGCGTCGCGCTTTATGCAGCAGGGAAAGTCATCGGAGGATTGGGCGTGAGCGGCGATAGCGCCTGCGCCGATCATGCGATCGCCTATCGCATGCGCAAGCTCGCGGGGCTCGGCACTGTACCCGCCGGCCAAGGCCCGAACAACACGGATAACATCGTCTATTCAACGAGCGGATCTCCGATCGGCTTTGAGCATCCTCATTGCTTCCCGAGCGACCTGAGCGCCGATAAGATCGAGCAGATACCTTCGCACTGACCGGCTTCGAACGGTTGGCCGGCGACACCCACTGACGACGGCAATCATCGACCCGTGGCATCGGGCTTCCGGACAACGTATCGGAAGCCCGCGTAGCGTCTCGGACAGTCGGATCTGGAGTGCGTTCGTACCCGCAGAGTGATGCGGTGAAAATCGTCAACGCATCTGCCCGTCAATTTGCCTGCGCAGACGATTCTCCTCGTCTTGAAGCTCGGGCGTAAAAGCTTCGCCAAAGTCCGCAGGCTCAAAGAACGGGCGAATCTCGATCTCTGAATCACTGACCATCGGATTCGGGCAGCGCTTTACCCATTCAATCGCTTCGTCCATCGATTGAACCTGCCAGAGCCAGTACCCGGCGATCAATTCCTTGGTTTCCGCAAACGGGCCGTCAATGACGGTGCGGTCCTTCCCTGAGAACCTCACGCGAGCGCCGGCCGAACTCGGCTTCAACCCGTCGCCGCCCTGCATGATGCCGGCCTTGACTAATTGCTCGTTGTACTGCCCCATCGCCGTGAGGAGTTCGGTACTCGGCATTTGCCCGGCTTCCGATTCGGGGGTTGCCTTGATCATGACCATGACGCGCATTTGGGTTTTCCCTTAGAAGACGAAAGTGTCTGGAGGCAACGGCGCCTCCAGTGACTACGACGAATGATCATAGGGGAAATCGACACGCGCAAGACACGATTGCTGGTCACGGCACTGCGAACGCGTTGTGCACCGACTTTTCGCCTGTATCGGCGGGCCATTGTGCGCGGATCTTCGTCACGACCGGCTCCGGAAGCGGTATGTAATCCAGCGCGTTGACCGTCGGCCCACCATGACTCAACGCCCATTCGAAAAACTTCAAGGTGGCTTCGTCGTGGCCCGGCTTGTTCGGCATCGCGGGAAGCAACACATAAGTCGCACCCATGACCGGCCAGGCATCCTTGCCCGGCTGGTTGGTCAGCGATTGCGAGAGAGAGCCCGACCAGTCGGCGCTCGCCGCGGCTGCCTTGAAGGTCGCGGCGCTGGGCTGAACGACATTACCCGCCGCATTGGTCATGGCAACGTACTTCAAGCGGTTCTGTTTCGTGAAATCCCATGCGACATAGCCGATTGCGCCGGGCAGATAGCCGACATACGTGGCAATGCCCTCGTTGCCTTTGCCGCCGATGCCGAGCGGCCACCGCACGCTAGTGCCTTCGCCTACCCTGCGCTTCCATTCGGGACTGACCTGCGCGAGGTAGTGAGTCCAGATCAGCGTCGTGCCCGAGCCATCCTGGCGACGCACCACGGCAATCGGGTAATTAGGCATCTTGATCTTTGGGTTCAACCGCACGATTGCCGGGTCGTCCCAGAACTGAATCTTGCCGAGATAGATGTCGGCGACGACCGGCCCCGTCAACATCACCTCGCCGGCTTTGAGCCCCGGAAGGTTCACGACGGCTACCACGCCGCCGATTACGATTGGAAATTGCCGCAAGCCGTTGCGGGTCAGTTGATCGTCGGTCAGTGGCGCGTCCGAGCCCGCAAAGTCGACTTCCCGGGCGATGACCTGCTTGAGCCCATCGGACGAACCCGTGCCCTGATAGATCACCGTGCTGCCACCCGACTTCTGGTAGTCGGCGGCCCATTGGGTGTAGAGGGGAGCGGCGAACGTGCTGCCGGCTCCCTTGATGTCGGCGGCGTAGGCCGCGGCTGCGCATGAACAGCAGATCAGACCGGCCATGATGGCGTCGGATGTTCTCACGAATGTCTCCCGTCGGTTCTTGTTCCGGGACATCGCTGATCCAGACCTGCCACCGCATGAGCTCGTTGGAGGGCGACCGTGCCGGTAATTCAATGTGCAGTTTTCATCGGGTGTGTCAGGTCTCCTGCATGACGCGCCATACGACACATTAAAGAACGGTGACAGACCGAATTCCAGTTGAATCATGCTATCGAACGCGCCGTGCCCGGCGGCCTCTTCCCCAATTGCAGGCATCCGGTTTCCGGACAGCCGACACACATCAGACATCCCTTCACGTCTCGTCCCACGGTGGCACGCCCGAGAACGCGTTGACCAGGAAATCGATTGCCGCACGAACTTTTGCGCTCACGTGGCGACGGCTCGGATACAGCGCGAGCACATCGATATCCGGCAAACGGTATTCAGGCAATACCTGGACGAGCCGGCCTGCGCGTAGGTCAGCGACGCTGGCCACCAACCTGACGAGCGCGTTTGTCGGCGCCAAGCATCAGATTCCTGAAATGATCAAGCAAGGCGGTGGGTCGATCATCTTCACGTCGACGTTCGTCGGCTACTCGTTCGCCTTCCCGGGGACCGCCGCCTATGCCGCGAGCAAGGTCGGGCTGATCGGACTGACGCAAGCGCTCGCGGCTGAATACGGCCCGCAAGGCGTGCGCGTCAACGCGATCCTCCCGGGTGCGGTGGACACGCAGATGTATCGCGGTATGAACGATACGGCCGAATCGCAGACGTTCGTGACCGGGCTGCACGCGCTCAAGCGGGTCGCAAAGCCGGAAGAGATTGCCCGCTCGGCGCTCTACCTTGCTTCCGACGATTCGTCCTTCGTGACGGGTACCGCTTCGTTGGTGGACGGTGGGGGCTTCGATTACACGCACCTGAGCTTTCTTGACGACGGCACCCGCGGGAATGCGGATGTTCGACGACGACCCGCGCACGGCTGCTTGACCCACGCTTCGATGATGTCGGCTCGTGTCCGGAGGTACGGTATCGGATGCGCGGCCGACATCGGAGCGTTCGGGCGCGAGCGTCGACCGGCGTCGGCTGATGGACGAACCCCCTACCATGAAAAATAAACGACCACTGTGCGGTTCCTCACCTAACCTTTGATCAGTTGAACCGCGAAAAGCAAAGCGCGAGTCAGCCGGAGTAACCAACAAGGAGGCGGGCCATCATGAAGACGTTAGTCCACACAGCTTGCGCGGTCGCGGTCATGGCTGTGTCAGTTGCATCGCTGGCGCAGTCGGACGGGGCGCTGACGCACGCGCAAGTGCAGGCAGAAATCGCTCAGCTCGAGCAAGCCGGCTTCAATCCGGCCAATGCGAATACCGTCGACTTTCCTACCAACATGCCGACCACCAACGCCACTGCCGCAGGCCAGAGCAGCGGCTACGGCCCCGCGACCAGCGGTACGCAGCAGATGGGTAATCCGGCCAGCACGAGTGGGATGAAGCCGGTGTTCTTTGGCGGATCGTAAGCCTGCTCGCCTGACCAGCTCGACGATGCAGAGCATGCCGTCCCCGCCGGGGACGGCGTGGAGTGTCGTGCTATGCGCGCTTGCAGAGTGGTTTCGGCCGCCGCCTGAATGCCCGAAGCCGTCATGACGACGATTTCGGACGCACCCGACCCGAGCGCCATGTCGCATGGCGCCTGTTGTATTGCCAGCCTTGTTTCGCTGAGCGCCTGGGCGCAAACAGCTAACACCTCGTCAGCGTTTGTTAACGTCGATGGTCAGGATTTCGTATCCGGGGTCGGCGTGCTCGTTCGCGACTTTATTCGCTTCCTCATACGAGCGAAAGGACGTGGCTTCCTTAATCTCCGGTGCCATGCCGATATCGCCGTCCTCTGCCGTGCAGAGGAACTTTTCGCCGGTCTTTACGACGTAGACGGTCGTCATATTTCCCTCCATGGCTTGCAGGGGAACTTCCAGTCTAGCAGGCTGGTAGGGTTGCACACGGTTCGCTGAGGCGATTCTGCTTTGCCTGGTCCGATCGCTGCATTCGCTCAGGGCGTCACTGCGCGATCGACCGCCGCACATTGCGGGCGATCCACGCCGCAAGACCGGAACGGCCCGCGATCGACAGCGTGCGGCGCGGCCCCAGCACGATGCCGCCAATCACCAGCGCGAGAAGCAGCGCAACATGCGGCGCCTCGGCGAGCGACGCGAGCACATTGCCGGCGGAGGAGCGCGAGGCTGCCCGCACCGCCGGCAACGCGGCAGTCTGGTTCGCCGCGACCAATGCGGCTCGCGATGCCTCCATGCGTTCCAGAATGGTGAGCCGGGCAAGCTCATTTGCGTGATGTGGCTGACTCATTTGAGCGACTCCCTGAGAGCGTCGAGATCGGAATGAATCTCGGCCTTGAGCACGTGAAGCGATTGCGCCGGTTTCTGCGCCCGCAAGACGAGCAAGGACACGATGCACACGAGCAGCCACGCGGCGGCAACGCCCCAGACCACCGCAAGGAAGTAAGGCGTCTGCCACGCGGTGGCGATGATCGCGATGCAAATGAAGGACAGCGTGAACAGGCCCGCGACTGCCAACGCCATGAGTGCGCTCAACTCGCGCACCAGACGCTTTCGCGTCTCCTCGACTTCCAGCGCGAACAGTTCGCTATAGTCGGTTACACGTTCGACGCAGAATCGCCCGACGTTGCGCCACCTCGTGACCTTCGCATGGATCGACATTCCGTCCTCCTTACGATTCATTTGCGGCGGCCGCCATCAGCAAAGACTTCGCCTCTCGGCCGACAGAGCGAAGCGACGCCAGCGTTGAGCGCAGCGCAAGAGCCGGGCCCGCGCTGAGCGATCGCACGCCGCGTGCCCGTTTCTGGACGGATGCCTCCACGCGTTCGCCCTGTCGGCACAGCGCTTGCTCGAATCATGCAGATCATTCGCTCGCCGAGGACAGCATGACCCCGCTCCCCCCAACCGATCACACTGACCGCAGCGCCGGCGCAAGCATCGGCGAGACCGGCTCCGATATGGCTAGCGCGGACGGACGCGCGATGCCGGCCGCGCGCGCCGAGCCCGGCTCCCACCACGCGATGCATGACGCGCACCGCGGCGCGCTGATCACGGTGACCGCGCATCGGAACTCGCGAGGCGCCTGGATCGCCGACGTGTCGATTTCCCGCGAGGGCCGGCCGCTGGAGATACCCGCCAATCTGGCCAACGTGGAGCCCGTGACGCCGGAATGGCTCACCGAGGCGGAAGCGTTGCGCGCCGGCGTCGAACAGGGCCGCTATCTGATCGACCGGACGCTGGGCGGCGGCTCCGCACCTCTGTCGGCGTCGCTGGGGCCGGTGCGCTGACGCGGGCGTCGCCACACGCGCACGTCGCAATACGCGCACGTTGCAAATGTTGTAATTGCGGGTTCGACGGATTGTCCGGGTCGAGATTGTCTTTTTGATCGCCGAGGCGTTAGAACCGTGCCCGCGCCGGCGACCCGGCGCAAACGCGTTACTCGTCGCTATCCAGCCCGCCCGGCAGCGGCCCGATCGTCATGCCCGCGCCCGACCCTGTGCGGGTTCCTGGGGGATAGGCATCGGTTGCTGTCTCGGGCGGAACGTCCGCGACGCAGCGGCTCGCGTCGCCGTCGCGCAGACATTGCACGAAACGGTCCGCCTCCTGTGGCGAACGAAATCCGTAGATCTTGCTGGCAACCTGCACCTGTGTGTCCGACAGTCGCTTCGACGGCGTTTCCATCACCACTCCTTTTTGCTCGAAGATCTATTGCTACGAGCAACGCGCGCGCCACCTCCAATGCAATCGCGCCGCGACTGCGGCACAGCGCTTGAGTTGGCCCTACGCAGACCTGGCAGGCCTAGCGCGCCGCGCTCAACCGTCTTGCGTCGGCGATGCCGACGGCGGCCCGCAAGTCGTCCGGATGAACCATCAATTCGCGGACCTCGCGCAGCGTCGCGTACTGGTCGAGCGCCGTCCGCCATCTCGGCGATTCGAGCAACTGATGCCACACCGGTTCCAGCACCGCGCAATCGGCATCACGGCCATCCGCCAGTGCGGCCGCGAAATCGAGGCTGGCGTGCGCCGACAGCAGCTGCATCCGGCTCGCAGGGCCCAGCACGCGCGGCGCCGCTTCGACGGGTGCGTCGCAGCAATAGAGCACGGTCCTGCGAAGACCGGCCCCGTCGCTCGTCAGCGCGGCGAGCGACGCGCCGCTCAATCCCACCGTCCCCTGCTGCGTCCGAAACGGGTAGACGGTGTGCGGGTCCGCATGCGCAAGCAGCGTCAGTCCACGCACGAGCCGCGGCAGATCGGTGGTGGCCGCATCGACCGATGCCTTCGCTTCGACGAGCAGGCAGACGTCCCACGCCGCCGCGTCGGCCGGGGGCTGTGCCTGGCGCAGCAGCACCACGTCCCATTCGGTTTTCGCGCGCTCGTGGCTCGCGGGTATCGCGGCCGGCACGCGCATCGAGTTCACGACACGGTACGAGGCGAGCGCACCGTGCGCGTCATTGAGGCGCCGCGCGAGCGCGTCGAGCGCATCGGCGGCCGATGCCTCGACCGCGGCGCCGCGCTGCTTCGAACTCAAGCCTCGTGCTACGGCAGTCGAGCTTCCCGGCCGCGGCCCCTGGCGATCCCACAGCGTCTGGTACTGACGCACGCGCTCGTCGGACGCGAGCGCGTAAAGACGGCGCAAGCGGTGCAAAGCGGCACTCTCCAGCAATTGCGCGAGGCCGCGTTGCAGCGCCGCGTCGTGCGCGATTTGCGGCGTATCGATGCAAGCTTGCACGGCTTCGGCCAGCGCGGGCCACGCTTCGGCGAACGCCAGCGCGTGCAGACGCGCCAGCGCGTCGCGTTGCAGGCCGGGTAGCAGCCGCTGCTGTTTGGCCGGATGTGCGATCGCATTGACGGCCACGTAGATCAGCCGGCGATCGACGCTCGCGTGCGCGGCCAGCGACGCGTACTCGCGCACCACCGTGCTGCGATGCCGTAGCAGCATCGCCTGAAACACCGGGTCGCCGGCTTCCTCGCGCATCGCCTCCCGAATCATGCGCGCGAGCGCCTCGACGAAGAAGCGCTGGTTCGCCGCATCCGGCGCTTCGCCACGCGCGCTCGCCTCGCGAGCCTGCTCGATCGCGAGCGCGAGCACGGTGGCGGGTCTCGCTTGCTGCGTCGGCGCGCAGACGGCCGCAAGCGCCGGCAGGCGATAGCGACGCGCGACAGCGTCGAGCATCTCGTCGAGCAACGAAGGCGATGGCGTCAAGGACATAGCGATATGTCGATCAGTTGGCGAAATAACTGTACATGAAGGTTCGATGCGGCGCGCGGACCGGCACGGGCCGCCCCGTCAAAACGCCATTGCCATAAACTTCATGAAAAATGGGCGCTGGGAAATCCCGATAAACATTACAAAATACAAACATGAATCGAACCGGCAATTACATTTTTCCGACATTAAACATGCACTACGAATTCAGCACGAAAATTGCTCTCCGGATTAACACGGAGAAAACCGGCTTCAACCATGCAGATGCTTAACGCTCGGCGTACACTCGCCGGGAAGCGCTTGCCATAAGGCGCAAGGGCTACGGTGCCGTCCGCGATCAAACGCGGTTTTGTGGAGACTGAGGAGAACAATCAATGAGCTGGACTCGGGAACAGAGAAACGTCACGATCGCCGCCTATCTAGGCTGGACCCTCGACGCATTCGATTTCTTTCTGATGGTGTTCGTATTGAAAGATATCGCGCAGGAATTCAATACGGACATTCCTTCGGTCACAGTCGCGATCATGCTGACCTTGATGATGCGCCCGCTCGGCGCATTGATTTTCGGCTGGCTCGCCGACAAATACGGCCGTCGTCCGACGCTGATGGTCAACATCGCGTGCTTCTCGCTGCTCGAACTGCTGTCCGGTCTGTCGCCGAACCTGATGACGCTGCTCGTGCTGCGCGCGCTATTCGGTATCGCGATGGGCGGCGAATGGGGTGTCGGCGGCGCGCTGACCATGGAAACCGTGCCGACGAAGTCGCGCGGTATCGTGTCGGGTCTTCTGCAAGCCGGTTATCCGAGCGGCTACCTGCTCGCGTCGATCGTGTTCGGCCTGTTCTATCAATACCTCGGCTGGCGCGGCATGTTCTTCGTCGGCGTGCTGCCCGCGCTGCTCGTGCTGTACATTCGCGCGCACGTGCCGGAGTCGCCCGCGTTCAAGACGCTCGAGAAGAAGGTCCGTCCTGGCCTCGTCGCGACGCTCAAGCTGAACGTCGGTCTGTCGATGTACGCGATCATCCTGATGACCGCCTTCAACTTCTTCTCGCACGGCTCGCAGGATCTGTATCCGACCTTCCTGCGCGTACAGCGCCAGTTCGACGCGCACACGGTGTCGTGGATCACGATCACGCTGAACATCGGCGCGATCTGCGGCGGTCTGTTCTTCGGCTGGGCGTCGGAGAAGATCGGCCGCAAGCGCGCGATTTTCATCGCCGCGTTGATCGCGCTGCCGGTGCTGCCGCTGTGGGCCTTCTCGACCACGCCGATCCTGCTCGCGCTCGGCGCGTTCCTGATGCAGATCTCGGTGCAAGGCGCCTGGGGCGTGATTCCGGTGCACCTGAACGAAATCTCGCCCGATGAAATCCGCGCGACCTTCCCCGGTCTCGTGTATCAGCTCGGCAATCTGATCGCGTCGGTCAACGGTCCGCTGCAAGCGAAAATCGCCGAAGTGCACGGCAACAACTACGCGCTCGTGCTGGCGATCGTGGTCGGCATCGTCGCGATCCTGATCTGCGCGCTGATTCCGTTCAGTCGCGAGCGCCGTGGCATCGACATGACGCAGTCCGCGCGTGAAGTCGTCGGCGCGGGCTCGACGGGTAGCGCGGTCGGAGGACGAGTTTAAGAGCTTGAGGCTTTCGAACCAGACGGCTAGCCAATACGCGTCAACGCGTGGGAGCCGGGTCAACCCGGTCGTCGAGCGCAAGGCCAGATTACATCGCAACACGACACGAGGCCGTTCCGATTCGTTCGGAACGGTCTTTTTATTTTCCGCGCGGCATGACGCGCCGCGCTTCGCCAGCATGGCTCCCCGACAGGTCTTCTAGAGGAGTTCGTCGAGCCCGTCCCTTGATCGCACCGACCATCCTTTCTTATCCTAAAAAAACGGTCGTTTCAAATATCGATTTGAATCGCGTGTTTGCGAGCCGGCTGCCCCGGCAACTGGGAGACGGCAACATGGCAGTTCGCACAGCCGGCCGGCATGCCGGCGATACGAAGTCACGCATTCTCGACGCCGCGGAGACGCTGTTCATCGAATGCGGCTATGAGGCGATGTCGCTGCGCCAGATCACTTCGCGCGCCGAAGTCAATCTCGCGGCGGTCAACTATCACTTCGGCAGCAAGGAATCGCTGATTCACTCGATGCTGTCGCGCCGGCTCGATCAGCTGAACCGGGAGCGCCTGAAGCTGCTCGACCGCTTCGACGTCATGCTCGGCGCGCGCCTGACCTGCGAGCACGTGCTCGGCGCGATGTTCATTCCGGCGCTGCGTCTGTCGCGCGATCCGCGTGTCGGCGGCAAAGCGTTTCTGCGCCTGCTCGGGCGCGCCTACACCGATCCCGCGTCGTTCATCCGCGACTTTCTGAACGCGCATTACGAAGCGGTGGCGATGCGCTTCTTCGACGCGTTCCAGCGCGCGCTGCCGCATCTGCCGCGCGAGGAGCTCGGCTGGCGGTTGCATTTCGCGATTGGCGCGCTGTCGGGGGTGCTCGCCGGCACCGATACCGACAGCCTGATTGCCGAGTTCTCGCAAGGCAAGTCGATGAACGATCTGCAGCTCATCGCGCGCCTTGCGTCGCTGATGGTCTCCGCGCTGAAGGCGCCGCTGCCGGACGGCACGCAACTGGCCGCGTTCGGCGCCGTGCTCGGCGATGCGACCGACGGCGGCGTGGACGGCACGTTCGCCAGTGCGCAAGAACAGACCAGCGGCGAGGCGGCCGCGTGCGCAGTGGCACGCGACACGTTCGACAGCAACAGCCGCGGCGGCACGATGGAAGCGGCGCCGGCAAGCTATCAGCATGGGCTGCACGGCACCGCCTGACGACGTCTCACGGCGTCATCGCGTCATCACTCGACGTAACCACCACACGTCGTACATGGAACCCGAACGAGCTCGCTTACCCGAGCAGTACATCTACGTTGCGCAGCGTCAGTCGAATCGGTAAGACACGGTAACGCCCGACGCAAGTGCGCGACTCGCAGCTGGCCCGGCGATTGCGTCACCACAGAGGAGGAAACGTCATGCCGTGGTTCATCCTGGCGCTCGTCATCGCCGCATTCGCTCTCGTCTACGTTCAGGCCCGCGCCTCATGGTGGCTCGCGGCGCTGATCGTCTGGGTCGCGGCCGCACTCGTGAGCGGCGCGGCCGGCCCGCTGCTGACGACACTGCTCGCGATCGTGTTCGTACTCCCCGCCCTCGTGCTGACGATCAAACCGCTGCGCCGCGCATGGCTCGCGAAACCGGTGCTCGACACGTTCCGCAAGATCCTGCCGCAGATGTCGCCGACCGAGCGCGACGCGATCGAGGCGGGCACGGTCTGGTGGGACGCCGAGCTGTTCTCGGGCCGCCCGCACTGGGACACGCTGCTCGGCTATGGCCCGGCCGTGCTCAGCGCCGAAGAGCAGACGTTCCTCGACGTCGAATGCGAGCAGCTGTGCGACCTCGCGAACGACTGGGAAACCACGATGGTCTGGCAGGACCTGTCGCCGCCAACGTGGCAGTTCATCAAGCAGCACGGCTTTCTCGGCATGATCATTCCGAAGCAGTACGGCGGCAAGCAGTTCTCCGCGTACGCGCATTCGCAGGTGATCATGAAGCTCGCAACGCGCTGCTCGGCCGCGGCCGTGTCGGTGATGGTGCCGAACTCGCTCGGCCCGGCCGAGTTGCTGATGCACTACGGCACCGACGCGCAGAAGAACTACTATCTGCCGCGTCTCGCGCGCGGCGAGGAAATCCCCTGCTTCGCGCTGACGAGCCCGTATGCCGGGTCCGACGCCGCCGCGATTCCCGATGTCGGCATCGCTTGCCGGGGCCTGCACGAAGGCCGCGAGACGCTCGGCTTTCGCGTCACGTGGGACAAGCGCTACATCACGCTCGGGCCGATCGCGACCGTACTCGGCCTCGCGTTCCGCGCGCTCGACCCCGACCATCTGCTCGGCGCGAACGACGAACCCGGCATCACCTGCGCGCTGATTCCGACCGACCACCCTGGCGTCGATATCGGCCGGCGTCACTGGCCGTTGAACGCGGTGTTCCAGAACGGCCCGAACTCGGGCAAGGACGTGTTCATTCCGCTCGACTGGGTGATCGGCGGACGCGCCCAGGTCGGCAACGGCTGGCGCATGCTGATGGAGTGTCTGGCGGCGGGCCGCGCGATCTCGCTGCCGTCGTCGAACGTCGGGATGGCGAAGATTGCCGTGCGCGGCACCGGCGCATATGCCGCGATTCGGCGCCAGTTCCGCACCGCCGTCGGCAAGTTCGAGGGCGTGCAGGAAGCGCTCGGCCGCATGGGCGGCAACCTGTACGTGATGGACGCCGCGCGCCGGCTGTCCGCGCAGGCGGTCGACCTCGGCGAAAAGCCGTCCGTCATTTCGGCGATCGCCAAATATCACATCACCGAGCGCGCGCGCATGGTCATCAACGACGGCATGGACGTCGTCGCCGGCAAGGGTATTTGCATGGGGCCGTCGAACTTTCTGGCGCGCGCGTATCAGCAAATGCCGATCTCGATCACCGTCGAAGGCGCGAACATTCTGACGCGCTGTCTGATCATCTTCGGCCAGGGCGCGATTCGCTGCCATCCGTACGTGTTGAAGGAAATGACGGCGACGCGCGAGCCCGATCGCGCGAAAGCCTTGCGCGAGTTCGACGCGGCGTTCTTCGGTCACGTGAATTTCACGGTGTCGAACGTGGTGCGCAGTGCCGTGTATGGGCTGAGCGGCGGCGCGCTGATCGCGAAGCCGCGCCGCGCGTATGCGCCGCTCCATGCGTACTATCGCGCGGCGACGCGTCTGTCGGCCGTGTTCGCGTTGCTCGCCGACGTGTCGATGTTGGTGCTCGGCGGCGATCTGAAGCGTCGCGAACGCATCTCGGGACGCCTCGGGGACGTGCTGTCGCAGCTGTTCCTGATCTCGGCGACGCTGAAGCGTTTCGAGGACGAAGGCCGACAGCACGACGACCTGCCGCTCGTGCGGTGGGGCGTCGAGGATGCGCTGTACAAGGCGCAGCACGCGCTCGACGGCGTGCTCGCGAACTACCCGAACCGGGTCGCCGCGACGCTCGTGCGTGTGCTCGCATTCCCGTTCGGCCTGCCGCATCGCGAGCCGTCGGACCGGCTCGGCAGCGAGATCGCCGAACTGATGCAAACGCCCGGCGCCGCGCGCGAGCGGCTCGTCGCCGACTCGTACGTGCCGCACCCCGACGTCGATGCGCTCGGCTATGGCGAGCTCGCGTTCGCGCTCAATCCGCAGTTCACGCAAATCGAGCAGAAGCTGCGCGAGGCGGTGAAGCAGGGTCTGCTCGAACCGCTGCCGCAAAGCCTGCCGCAGTTCGCCGCATGGACCGATGCGGCGCAACGCCAGGGCCTCGTCGACGCGGACGAGCGGCGCGTGCTCGACGACTACGCGCGCTACGGCGCGCAGGTCGTCAAGGTCGACGATTTCCCGGCCGACTTCGACCTGCTCGCGAGCTTGCAACAGCGCAAGCAGGCGCTCGAAAAGGCGCTGGAACTGGTGGCCTGATGCGCGCGCTCACGCAGAAAAAACTACCGACCCAGCGCGGCAAACCGTACCCGAGTCACGCAACTCAAGGCACACTGACACACGTCCGGCGCCCCTGAAAATCACGGGGCTGCCCGCGGCGCGTCCAGCAGAGCAACCGATAACATGAACGACTCCTACCTGAAGTTCGTCAACTCGCCGTTCGGCGGCCGTCTCGCGCGCTCGCTCGGGCTGCCGAAGCCCGAGGTGCTGCGGCGCTATCGCGCCGACCGGCCCGAGTTCGACGGACTGATCGCGATCGGCGCGGGCCGCGAGCCGCGCCTGTTCGACGCGCTCGCGAGTCTGATCGCCACCATCGGCATGACGAGCGTCGCGCACGAAAGCGCCGGGCTGTGGGTGCCGCTCGCCCATCGCCACGGCCTGATGACCGGCCGCTTCGAGCCGGCCGAAGCCGGTGCGCCGGGCAAGCTTGCCGCGTTGATGTTCGACGCGAGCGGTATCGACGACAGCAGCCTGCTCGAACCGCTGCACGGCTTTTTCCACGACACGCTGCGCTCGCTCGGCAAGTGTGGGCGCATCGTCGTGCTGGGCCGGCCGCCCGAGGCCTGCGCGAGCCCGCGTCAGTGGACTGCCCAGCGCGCGCTCGAAGGGCTCGTGCGCTCGCTCGGCAAGGAAGCGCGGCGCGGCATCGCCGCGAATCTCGTGTACGTGGAGGAAGGCGCTGAAAACGCCATCGAGGCGACGCTGCGCTTTTTCCTGTCGCCGCGCTCGGCTTATGTGTCCGGTCAGGTGGTGCGGATCGCGGCACATGGCGCGCTGCCGCACGACGCGCCCGCGTTCGACTGGCGCCAGCCGCTCGCCGGCCGGCGTGCGCTGGTCACGGGCGCGGCACGCGGCATCGGCGCGGCGATCGCGAGCGTGCTCGCGGCCGAGGGCGCGCATGTGATCGGCCTCGACATTCCGTCCGCGCGCGACGCGCTCGATGCGACGATGCGGCAGCTGAACGGCAGCCCGCTCGCGTTCGACATCGCCGCGCCCGAAGCGCCCGCGCAGATCGCCGCCGCGCTCGACGAGCTCGGCGTCGACATCGTCGTGCACAACGCCGGCATCACGAAGGACAAGACCATCGCGAAGATGACCGACGCCGTCTGGCAAAGCGTGATCGACATCAACCTGAGCGCGCAGGAACGCATCGACGACGCGCTGCTCGCGGGCGGCATCCTGCGCGACGGCGGGCGCATCGTCGCGGTGTCGTCGATCAGCGGCATCGCGGGCAATCGCGGCCAGACCAACTACGCGACGTCTAAGGCTGGCGTGATCGGCCGGGTGCAGAGCATGGCGCTGCCACTGCGCGCGCGCGGCATCACGATCAACGCGGTCGCGCCCGGCTTCATCGAAACGCAGATGACCGCGAAGATTCCGCTCGCGATCCGCGAGGCCGGCCGCCGCATGAACTCGATGAGCCAGGGCGGCCAGCCCGTCGACGTCGCGCAGACCATCGCGTGGCTCGCGCACCCGGGCTCGGCTGGCGTGACGGGCCAGGTCGTGCGCGTGTGCGGTCAAAGCCTGATTGGCGCCTGAACGGGAGCATGGGTATGGACGAACCGCGTGATCCGTTCGGCAGCCGTCAGCTCGCTCCCGCGCCGGGCGACGGCGCGCGGCCGAAAACCGTCGTCATCGAAACGCTGCCCGCGCCGGCCAAGCTGTACGGGCGCGCGCTGACAGGCATCGTCAAGCGCGGCCGCGACACGCGGCTGCCGCCGTTGCGGCTCGTGCGCCCCGCCGTCGTGCTCGAGCCCGGCCCCGTGTGGCGCTATGCGCGCGTGTGCGGCTTCATTCCCGAGCACGGCGTGCCGCTGACCTACCCGCACCTGCTCGCGTTTCCGCTGCATCTGCTGATGCTGACCGACCCCGCGTTTCCGTGGCCCGCGCTCGGTCTCGTGCATCTGGCCAATCACGTGCGGCTGCGCCGCCCGCTCGCCTACAAGGACCTGCTGCGCATCGAGGTCGAATTCGGCGCGCTGCTGCGTCACGACAGAGGCCAGGCGTTCGTCGTGCATACGCGCATCTATCGGCGCGGCGAGGCGGTGTGGGACGGCGACAGCGTCTATCTGAAGCGCGCGGTGCCGGCGCTCGGCCATCCGCTCGAAGCGTTGACGCTCGGCCCCGATGCGCTGCAACGGATCGCGCGCTGGCAGCTCGCGCCGCAACTGGGCCGCGACTACGCGAGCGCGTCCGGCGACTACAACCCGATTCACATCAGCGCGCTGTCGGCGAAGGCGTTCGGCTTTCCGCGCGCGATCGCGCATGGCATGTGGACGCTCGCGCGCGCGGCGTCGTCGCTGCAGCCGCCGAAGCCGCTCGCCGAAGCAACGCTCAGCGCCGAGTTCAAGGTGCCGATGCTGCTGCCGGGCGAAGCGTCGCTGTGGAGCGCATCGCCTTCGCTGATCGAGCGCGATCTCGAGGTGCGCGATATCGCCGGGGAAAAGCCGCATTTGCGCGGGCGCATGCAGTGGCGGCTGCTGTGAACCGCGAGCGCGCCGTTCGCATCGACCAATAATCTGGGAACGACCCAAAGGAGCCGAGCATGTCCCACCCGCAACCTGCCGTGCGCCGCGTCGCCGTCATCGGGGGCAACCGGATTCCGTTCGCCCGCTCGAACACCGCGTACGCGAGCGCATCGAATCAGGACATGCTGAGCTTCACGCTGCAAGGGCTGATCGATCGCTATGACCTGCACGGCGTGCGTCTCGGCGAAGTCGCGGCGGGCGCCGTCATCAAGCACTCGCGCGACTTCAACCTGACGCGCGAGTCCGTGCTGTCCACCACGCTCGCGAAGGAAACGCCCGCCTACGACGTGCAGCAGGCCTGCGGCACCGGCCTCGAAGCCGCGATCCTCGTCGCCAACAAGATCGCGCTCGGGCAGATCGACGCGGGCATCGCGGGCGGCGTCGATACCACGTCCGACGCGCCGATCGGCGTCAACGAGCGCATGCGCAAGATCCTGCTCGAAGCGAATCGCGGCAAGAGTACCGGTCAGCGTCTCGCCGCACTCAGCAGGCTGCGGCCCGGCATGTTGTTCAAGCCGCTGTTGCCGCGCAACGGCGAGCCCCGCACGGGGCTGTCGATGGGCGAGCATTGCGAGCTGATGGCCAAGCGCTGGAACATCTCGCGCGAGGCGCAGGACGTGCTCGCGTACGAGAGCCATCGCAAGCTCGCCGATGCGTACGCGCGCGGCTTCGTCAACGATCTGATGACGCCGTACAAAGGCCTCGCGCGCGACAACAACCTGCGCGCCGACCTGTCGCTCGAAAGGCTTGCGAACCTGAAGCCCGTGTTCGACCGCGACGCGGGCACGCTGACCGCCGGCAACTCGACGCCGCTGACCGATGGCGCATCCGCGGTACTGCTCGCGAGCGAAGCGTGGGCGGCCGAGCGTGGCTTGCCCGTGCTCGCGTATCTGAGCTGGTCGGAAACCGCGGCGGTCGACTTTTTCGACCAGCAGGAAGGCCTTCTGATGGCGCCCGCCTACGCGGTGCCGCGCATGCTCGCGCGCGCCGGCCTCACGCTGCAGGACTTCGATTTCTACGAAATCCACGAAGCGTTCGCGGCCCAGGTGTTGTGCACGCTCGCGGCATGGCAGGATGACGAATATTGCCGCACGCAGCTTGGCCTCGCCGGCGCGCTCGGTGCGATCGACCGCACCAGGCTCAACGTGAACGGCGGTTCGCTCGCGACCGGCCATCCGTTTGCGGCGACGGGCGGACGTATCGTCGCCGCGCTCGCAAAGATGCTGGCGCAACTCGACAAACCGGCCGGCAGCGCACGCGGGCTGATCTCGATCTGCGCGGCGGGCGGCCAGGGGGTCGTCGCGATTCTGGAACGCTAGGGCCTGTTCACGCTAATAACGGGCTTGCGCTGGCCGCCAGAAGGGCCGAGCGCAAGGATTGCGACGCAGCGAATACTCGACGTATTCGCAAGGAGCATGACGCGGCGATCGGCCCTTCTGGCGGCCAGCCCCGGGAATGATTTTTTTAAAACAGGGGAACGTGCCTTTGCGCGCGTATTGCGGCGTCGGTCGTCGCTTGTTTGGCTCGGCCAAACGGCGCTCCTCTCTCCTTGCACTACGCGCGCAAAGGCACGTTCGCAAGCCCGTTATTAGCGTGAACAGGCCCTAGCGCGGCAGCGCATACCAACATTTTCAGGAGGCAACCGATGACCGAGCCCACCCAAGCCCCGCTGCACGTGCCGGACGCAGGCGGCACGCCTCGTCAAAACCCGGTGCCCCACCCCGCTCCGAACACCGACGGCATCTGGTACGCGTCCTATCCGGACGACGTGCCGCGCGACATCGACGTCACGCAATACGAGTCGATCGATCAGTTCTTCGACGAATGCATCGCACAGTTCCGCGAGCGCGTCGCGTACGTGAGCGTCGGCGCGAACCTGACGTACGGTGAACTGGGCCGCAAGGCGAGCGCGTTCGCGGCGTACCTGCAAAGCATCGGCGTGGAGCCGGGCGAGCGCGTCGCGATCATGCTGCCGAACACGTTCCAGTATCCGGTCGCGCTGTTCGGCACGATCAAGGCGGGCGCGGTGGTCGTCAACGTGAATCCGCTCTACACGGTGCGCGAACTCGCGCACCAGCTAAAGGACAGCGGCGCGCAGACGATCGTCGTATTCGAGAACTTCGCGAAGACGCTCGAAGATGCATTGCCCGGCACCAAGGTGCGCAACGTGATCGTGACCGGGCTCGGCGATCTGCTCGCCGACGGCGCGAACCTGAAGGGACACCTGCTCAATTTCATGCTGCGTCACGTGAAAAAGATGGTGCCCCCTTACAAGCTGCCGCAGGCGGTGCCGCTCCTGACAGCGCTTTCGGCCGGTTATGCGCGGCCGCACACACCGGTGCGCGCGACCCACGAAGACATCGCGTTCCTGCAATACACGGGCGGCACGACCGGCGTCGCGAAAGGCGCGATGCTCACGCACCGGAACATCCTCGCCAATCTGTTGCAGGCGAAGGCGTGGGCCGCGGGGCAGCTGTCCGGCGAGGGCGAAACGGTGCTCACGCCGCTGCCGCTTTATCACATCTACTCGCTGACCGTGAATGCGCTGATCTTCATGGGGCTCGGCGGGCGCAACATCCTGATCGCGAATCCGCGCGACATGAAGCGCGTGATGATGATCATCCGTCACGAAAAATTCACCGGCATGACCGCGGTCAACACGCTCTATAACGCGTTCCTCGACAACGAGGAATTCTGTCGGCGCGACTTCTCGGACCTGAAGCTCGCGATGGCGGGCGGCATGGCGACGCAGAAAGCCGTCGCCGAGCGCTTCAAGGCGGTGACGGGCAAGCCGATCATCGAGGGCTACGGACTCACCGAGTGCTCGCCGATCGTCTCGATGAATCCGGTCGATGTGACCAATCTGCGCGACTTCGAGGGCTCGATCGGCTTGCCCGCGCCGTCCACGCAGGTGCGCTTCAGGAAAGACGACGGCAGCTGGGCCAATATCGGCGAGGCGGGCGAGCTGTGCGTGAAGGGCCCGCAGGTCATGAAGGGCTACTGGAACCGGCCCGACGAAACCGCGAAGGTGATCGACGACGACGGCTGGCTCGCGACCGGCGACATCGGCGTGATGGACTCGCGCGGCTTTATCCGTCTGATCGATCGCAAGAAGGACATGATCCTCGTGTCGGGCTTCAACGTGTATCCGAACGAAATCGAGGACGTGATCGCCGCGCATCCGGACGTGCGCGAAGTCGCCGCGATCGGCGTGTCCGACCCCGCGCAGGGCGAGCGCGTGAAGGTGTTCATCGTGCGGCGCACGCCGACACTGACCGCCGAGCAGGTGATTGCGTACTGCCGCAAGAATCTGACTGGCTACAAGGTGCCGAAGCTCGTCGAATTCCGCGACGAGCTGCCGCAAACCAACGTCGGCAAAATTCTGCGCCGTGCGTTGCGCGACGAGGAACTCGCGAAACAGAAGTCCGCCTGACGGGAATAAGCGTTGCTTCAAAGCGTTATTGCTTTGTTGCTTCGCGTTATTGCCTTGCAGGTTGCATGAGCGGCCGCGTCACTTTCTGGAGAAATTCATGAAGCACCGCATGACCGCCCGTTCGCATCGCCGGCGACAGCGCTTGCTGGGTGCGCTGCTCGTCGCGCTCGGCCTGCTGTCGGTGCCGACGGCCTTCGCGCAGAACGACGATCGCCCGCCCCCGCTCAACACCGCGAGCGCCGTCAAGCCACCCACCACGCCGGCCGCGCAGGTCGGCATGCTGACGCTCGACCAGCAGGTCAAATGGCTGCGCGCCGCGCAGCAAAGCCGCACGCTCGAAAAGCTCGACGACGCGCAACTGGTCGCGCTGTTCCAGTCGCTCGATCCGCTCGCGCTGCCGCGCTATATCAAGGAAGGGCCGAACGACTACCCGTCGTACGAGTTCACGATGTCGCGCTCCGAGCGCATTCGCGGCATCTGGCCCGACAAGCCCGATCACATGCTGGTGCGCGTCGCGCACGACCCGCTGCGCATCTACGCGAAGTGGCTGGCCGACGGCGCGCACGCGGGCCAGGAAATCATCTACGACGAATCGAAACGTAGCGACGAAACCTACGGCCACCTCGGCGGCATCATGAACGTGATGCCGTTGTGGACGTCGCTGACCGGCGCGCTCGCACGCTCGCAATCGAATCACAGCGTGCGCGATCTCGGCACCGAGTACGTTGCCGATCAATACCTGAGTGAAGGAAAAAAATACACCGAGGCCGGCTTGCCACGTTCGGTGCGGATCGCAGTGAAGACCATCGACGGTGTGCGCGTCGTCGCGTTCACGTTCGAAACACCGGTCGGCCAGCCACAGTTCTACGCGAAAAAGGAAACGCTCGGGCTCGATCTGCGTCATCCGTTCTTTCGCAGCGTCCAGTCTTACGACAACGACGGCAAGATTTTCGAGCAGATCGTGTTCGAGAGCATCACGCCGAAGACATTCGACGATTCGACCTTCGATCCGAAGAACAAGGACTACAAGTTCTAGCGCGCGCTGCGCGGCGTCAGCGCGAAGGCCACGTGGGCGGGTTGCGCGTCCAGCCCCGCGCGCGCTTCGTGACGATGCTCGACGAAGCGTCCCGTGCGAAGCGCGAGGTGTTGCAGGACGAAGTAATCGGACGCGCGCGTGAAGCCGATCAGCGCGGGCATCACGTGCGGGGTCCGCCCATCGTCGAGCAGTGGCGCAAGTGTGGTGAACCAGAGCGCACCCGCATCGTCGCCGGTTTCGAAGGTCGGCAAGCGAAGATGCGCGGCATAGCGTGCGAACGACGCGCCGCATTCGAGCGTCGAGTCGACGATCGCGAACGCGCGCGCATCGTCAGCGCACGCGGCGGCTCGCGCGAGCCACGGCCATGCGCCGCCCGCGGCCGTCGCGAGGCATGCACCGGTGAGCATGAAAGTGCGTCGATCCATTGGCGTGTACGTTCCGTTCTGTTTGCGCTTCGGTTTGCCGTGCGTGTCCGTACGCGTCGTTCACGTGTACCCGCGCCGGTCGCGCCACGCCGCCGGCCAGATGCCCTGCTTGCCCGGCGCGAGAATGCCGTTCGGATCGAGCGCATCCTTCAGCGTTTCGGCGAAGCGCAGCGACGCACCGTCGTTGAAGCTGTATTGCGCGGCCGCGAAATCCATGTACGCGAGATGCGCGCGATATTCGCCGTAGCCGGCCGCGCGCGCGTCGCTCATCAGCGAGCGCAGCAGCGCGCCGGCCTGCTCCACCTGGTTCGCGTCGTCGCGATCGAAAATCGCCGCGAAAATATGATGCAGATGCCGCGCGCCCGCGGTGAAGCCACCGTAGTAGTCGAAGCCGTATTCGGCGGCACGCGCTTTCACCATCGTGTACTGGCGCATCGCGTCGCGCCCGGTCGCCGGACAGATCGGCGCGAAGTCGACGTGCGCGCCCGCGCCGCCGCGCCAGTCGAGCATGCGAAACGCGGTCATCGCGGGAATGCCGGCCATGTTGCGATCGCCGCCGCCAGTCGGCTGAGCATCGCCCGCATAGCGCGCCGCCATGAGCCGCGCCTCCGGCACCCGCGCGAACGCGCGCTCGATCAGCGCGTAGCGCGCATCGATCAACTCGGGCGTGCCGTACAGCGCGAAATGCAGGTTCCAGCGCCCGACGCCGAGTTTGTCGAGCATCGCCTGCACCGCGCTCCCGGGCATCGCGCCCGCGCCGTCGTACCACTGCCGGCGTGGCGACAGGCTCGCCGCGCGCCGCAATCCGCCCTCGATCACCGCGTGATTGCGGATCGTGCCGTCGAGCCGCAACGGCCGCAGAATCTCGACAATCTCCTCCAGATCGGCCTCGCGACGAAACTGGATTTCGCCGAGCAGATACGCGGGCGGCGCGGGCATCAGCCACACGCCGAGTTTCGTCACGATGCCGTAGTTCGACTGCATGAACATCGCATCGAACGACGGCCCGTAGCCCGGCTGATAAAGCTGCCACGCAGTGCCGATCTCGACGCCGCCCATGCCGGTGCGCAGCACGTCGCCGTTGGCGAGCACGACCTCCATCCCGCATTGGGCCGCCGCGTGATCGCCGTAGTCGGTATAGCCGAAGCCGCGCTCCAGCGTGTTGCCGACCACACTGCCCCAGCCGGCAGCCGGTGGATCGACCCACAGCTTGTAGCCCTTGTCGCGCAGATGCGCGTACAGATCGAAATAGCTGACGCCCGGTTCGACCAGCGCATAGGCGAGCGTTTCGTTGACTTCGAGGATGCGGTTCATGCGCTGCAAGTCGAGCACGACCGAGCCGCTGAGACGCGGCGCCGCGCCGCCGTACGCGAAGTTGCGCCCGGTCGACACGGTCCACAGCGGAATCCGGTACTGATTGGCGATGCGCAGCACCGCGCGGATTTCATCGACCGACGCGGGCAGCAGCGCGGCGCTCGCGACAAACGCCCCCGGCTCGCCAGGAGCGAACGGATCGACATAGGCGGCGAGGCCGGCGTCGGAACGCAGCACGTGCGCTTCACCGACGATCGCGCGCCAGCCGGCGAGCGCCCGGTCGAACTGCGCGGCGGACAGGTTGGGCGGCAGCGTCTGGGGCAAGGCGTCTCCTTGTCGGTCGGGCAACCCGCGGGTGCAGTCGCGCGGGCAAGCTATGCGTGCGTCGCCGCTGACGGCCTTGACGACACGCTACCGCCCGCTACTGCTGCCACGTCTCGGGCTTACCACCGAGCTCGCTGCACACGTCGATCGCGATCTCGCGCAGCTTGCCTTCCGCGATCGCGCCAGACAACGCGTAGCCCATGCCGTCGCTGATCCAGTAGAAGGTGCGGCGGTTGCCGTCGCGAAACAGGCGGAACGCGGTTTCGTTGCGGGTGACGCCGGTCACGTACAGCGTCAGGCGCGCGCCGGTCTGGTTCTCGTACATGAACTGCGCAGCCGGCCCGGCCTCGCCGGGCAACAGCCGGCCGCCCACCAGCGAATAACCATACTCCTGCAGCGACGGCACCGACAGCGGACGATTCAGCCGCTTCGACAGCCAGGTGATCAGATGCTCCTCTTCGCTCGCGGCGACTTCGACCGGATGACGCCGCTCCGGCGAGTACACCGCGTACGCGACATCCGCGCGCTGCGCAAAACCGGCCGGCTGTCCGCCGAAGCCGCTCCACGCGCCGCCGGTCAGCCGCGGCGCGAGCGGACCGAGCGCCAGCGCGAGCCCGGCGCCAGCCGCGAGCCAGCAGGCGGCGAGACCCGCGCGCTGCCACCACGGCCGCGTCCGACGCACGACGATAAAAGCCGGCTCCTCCGCCTCCGTGGGCTGGCTGCCTGCATAGCTTCGCTCGCCGGCTTCAGCGGCTTGCTGCCGATCGTCGGCCCGCTGCCCTGCTTGCGCTTGCCGCGCATCGCTGTCCGGCGCGCCGCACAGCGCCCGCAGCGCCGCCTTCTGCGCGCGCCACGCGGCCACGCGCGCGGTGGCCTGCGGATGCTGGCGAAGCTGCGTTTCGATCGCGGCGCGCTGCTCTTCCGGCAATTCGCCATCGACATAGGCCGACAGCGCGCGCAGATCGAGCTCGTCATGCAAGCCGGAATCGGAGTCATCGTTGTTCATTATCGGTTTCTCACCACTTTCAGCGGCGCGACTTTATGCGCCGCCCGCGGCGCACGGGGCTGCGGTCCGTGCATCGGTCCTGGCGGCTCCTCGCACAGCAACGCGCGCATATGCTCGCGCGCCCGCGACAGCCGCGACATCACCGTACCGATCGGCACCCCCAGCGCGCTCGATGCCTGCTGGTACGACAGGTCCTCGACGCACACCAGCAGCAGCACCTCACGCTGCTCGAGCGGCAGGCAGTACAGCGCGCGCTGCACGTCGCGCAGCACCAGACCGTCGACCTCACCTTGCGGCGCCTCGAGATTGCGCCACGGCGCGCTTTCGTCGTCGACGGCGATCTCGCGGCGCCCGCGCAGCTGGTCGATGTACAGATGCCGCAGGATCGTCAGCAGCCACGCGCGCAGGTTGCTGTTCGGCCGGAATGCCGACCAGCGCGCAAGCGCGCGCTCCGCCGTATCCTGCACGAGATCGTCGGCCCAGGCGCGGTCGCCCGTCAGCGCGCGCGCATAGCGGCGCAGCTGGGGCAGCCACGCGATCACTTCCGCTTCGAATGTCACCCGGCGTGCCAGGCCCGGTCGCGGCGTTAGTAGCCGCCGCCGCTGCTGTTGCTGTTGTTGCTCGAACCCGACGCGGCGTTGTCGGTATCGGCCGCGTGCGCGAGGGAGCCGCACGCGAGCGCGAGCAGGACGAAGAGCGCTGACAGAATACGGGATGCTTTCATGGTGAGCCTCCTGGCAGATGCCCGGCACGCGATCGACCGACCGGCGCGGCGGGCGGCAGGCCGCGGAATGCGGTACTGCCATACTGGACTCAACGCCGCGATCGCGTGGTTTATTCCATCGCCGTCGTGGCGCTGTTTCGCTGCGCTGTTTCTCCGGGCTTTTCGCGGCGCTTCGACGCCGCCGCCGTGGTCGCGCAACATGCCCCTATGTTCTTCCTTTTCCGCCAACCATGCCGGCAATGCCTGGAGAGACCGGAAGAAGACGACATTGACCAGCTGATTCGTAACTCAACGTTACAGTCCCACGTTATCGGATGCTTATGTGCTCACAAGTCGTTATAGTGGACAAAGTTCGCCCCGTCGACGCGTTCTGCCCCCGCATAGGGTAGAAAGGGTAAAATCGCGGCGAACCACCGTCTATCTAACCTGAATTGTCCATGGCTTCCGCAGAATCGCATCCGCAAAACGACTTCATGAACGCTGCGCGCAAGGAACGAAAGCGCGTCGAAATCTATCTGGTCAACGGCATCCGCCTGACCGGATGCATCGAGTCGTTCGATCAGTACCTGGTGATGCTGCGCACGCCGGTTGGCCTGCAAGGCATCTACAAGCGCGCGATCTCCACGATCCAGCTCGACACCGGCACGCGGCCGGCGCCGCGCACGGGCCGAACGTCGCATGGCGAACATGGCGCGCGCGGTCCCCATGGTTCGCGCGAACATCGCGAGCCGCGCGAAGGGCGTGAATCGTACGGCACGCCGTCGGCGGAACGCGCGCCGAGCGAGCGCAGCGGCAACTCCGAAGGTCCGGTGGTCGTCACGCGGCGGCGGCGTCTGTTCGGCACCGGCGGCGAAAGCGGCAATCATGGCGGCAACCACGGCGGCAACCACGGCGGCGGCAGCCCCGGCGGCAATCAGGAATAAATACGAAGAAGCTGTAGCGGCCGCGCCTCGCTACTCCGCGGACGAACCGAGGCGCCGCGGAATTTTCTCCAGTTGGGTCAGCTGACGCTCGGTCAGCTCGAATCTCCCCTTGACCGCCAGCACGCGGCGGCGCCAGTAGCCGGCGTCGAACAGGTGCAGCGCCGGTTGCCGCGTCGCCCAATCCAGGTGTTCCAGTTCGGCTTCCACGACGTGGGCTGCGAGCACTCGTCGCGAGCCCGCCGGCTTTTTCCCGTTCATCTGGTTCGCTGTGTGATGGATCGATGGAGGTGTCGTTCGCGGCTCGAGCGCGGCTCGAGCGCGGCCGGGACACTCGGAGAACGAATCGATGCCAGCCGGCTTTAAACGACGCGCCTGCGCCATCTGGCGGTCGTTCGCCGATAGCCGCGATGCGCTATGCTGAATGATCGACCCTCTACCGATGGAGCGCGCCATGACCAGCAAAAACCAGCATGCCTCCCGACCGGCGCGCACGCGCCGGACGCCCCCGACGTCCGCCGATACGCGGCTCGACGAAGCGCTGATGGAAAGCTTTCCCGCCAGCGATCCGATCGCCGTCGACGTGACGCAGCCACCTCGCGAACGGATGCGCAAAACGCAAGCGGATACGCGCAAGCGGCATTGAAGTCGCGCCGTCTTGCGTCGTACGACGGCGGCGCACAACGACGCGGCAACGAGCCGTCAGGGCTCGCGAAAAATACCGAGTGCAAATGCCGAAAAGCCCGGCGGTAAAAGTGCGATGCGCGGGCTGGCGGGGTGTGGAAAGCACCGATCAAACACAACAACGGTAACGCCCGCGGACGAGCCGGACGGCGCACCGATTTCCGCGCCGTCCCGCCACTCCACCCAGGCTCACACCGTCGTGCTCAATGCACCGGCAAGCCGCTATTGAGCTGACGCTGCAGGTCGCGCACCTGGCGCTGGGCGACGCGCAACTGATCCTGCGCGGCGGCCTTCTGCTGCGCCAGTTCGGTCGCCTCGGCGCGCTTCTGCTCCTGCTGGCTCGCGACGATGCTTTGCTGCTGACGCGCGACGTCGAGGTCGGCCTGCAGCCGGCTCGCGCGTTCCTGCGACAGCGCGACCATGCGCTGCGTGAACGCCTTCTGCGCTTCGAGTTGCGTACGGCGGATCTCGATGTCCGACAGTTGCATCGTCTGCCGCGCGAAATCCTTGTAGATCAGCTCGGCGCGCGCGGCGTCCTGCGACTTGATCACGCGCCAGAAGTTTTTCTGCTGGAACAGCGCGACGTAGTAGGTCATCTCCTTGCCGTAGAACAGCAGGCTCGCGCCATAGCTGCCGTTATACGTGGTGCGCAATTCGCTCAGATCCGGGCCGTGGATCATCTGCTGCAATTCAGCCACGTTCCCGGTGGCGGATTGCCGGTTTTCATCCGGCGTCAGTGCAGTGGTTTCCGCCTGGCCGGCCTGCGAGGTGTCGGGCAACGCACTTGTCGTACCCGGCTGGGACACGACCGTACCGCTCGCACCACTGTTCTGCAGAGCCTGTGCATTCGCGCCCTGAAGGGCCCCCAATACGATGCATGCGGCCAGAGCAATCTCTCGTAGCTTCGACTTTCGGTCCATGTGATACCTGTTGAACAGATTTTGTTTTAGTAGAAAACGGGGAATTATTACTCACTTTGGCGGGTTTCGGGCTCTTCGTCGAAAATATGGTACTTGCGCGTTTGCTTCTATAACAGGCACAAGCGCAGTCCCGCCTCACCGGCGCGGCGGTAGACGACGATCCGTTCGATTCCCTGCCGCTGATCGCTCGTCGGCAAGGACATGCCATGAGCCGGGCGATGCGTCGGGCGATTCCGGCTAGGGCGCGACGGTCGAGGCAAACCGGCCGATCACGCTCGACTTCACATATGCGCACTGCTACAGCCTCGATGTGTCCGTCGGAAAAGCGGTCGGTGATGCGCCGGTGGAGAGCGCATCGCACAGTCCGCGCATCAACGCGAGGTTCTGCTACCAGCTGAATTGACACGCTTCAGAAGTGCCGCGAGCGGATTAGAAGCTCCACTATCAAACGACACATGCACTTTCGCGTATTCTGCGCTGACGCTGCAAACGGCACACCGCTGGCATCGTTGCGCATCGCGAGGGCCGGTACCGCACATCCGACCACGATGCCCATAACGCCGCGCGACCATGATCGCGCTGTCTCATATCAAGGAGGAAGGCAATGACGCAATTCACTCGACGTGCCGGCGCGCTTGCGCTGCGCACCGCCCGTCACGCCGCGCTCGCCGGCGCCCTGCTCGCCAGCGCCGTGACCGCGATGGCGCAGACCGATACACCGATCGGCACCTGGCAAACCATCGACGATCACACGGGCCAGCCGAAGGCGCTCGTGCAGATCACACAAGACGGCAATGGCGAACTGAACGGCAAGGTTATCAAGGGTCTCGGCGCGAACGACCAGCCGGATCGCCGTTGCACCGAATGCACCGACGCGCGCAAGGATCAACCGGTCCTCGGCATGACCATCATCAACAGCATGAAGAAGGATGGCGACGCGTGGGATCACGGCCAGATTCTCGATCCTGAAAACGGCAAGGTCTACAAATGCAAGATGCATCTCGAGGACGGCGGCAACAAGCTCGTGGTGCGTGGTTACATTGGGGTCGCGCTGCTTGGCCGCTCGCAAACGTGGATACGGCAGCAATGAGGGTCGACGTGCGGCGCATGCGTGGCGCCTGGCACGTCGCCTGAATGTGCGCATGATGCTGCAACGATGCGCGCTCTGCGCCAGGAGGTGCAACATAAAAAACGGCCGGCGATCAAGAATCGCGCGGCCGTTTTCATTGGGGCAAGCTGTTTGCGATGCTCATGCTGCCTGCTTGAGCGGTGCAGCGTAAGCGATCGGCGACGCCGGCACCGACGTGGCCGGTACCGTATCGTATGCGGCGGCCGGAATACGAAACGCCGCGGGCACGCGCTTGGACGCGGCGCGCTTGTGCCGCACGCTCGCGTGCATGCGCATACGCGCTTCCATCAATCTGCAGAAATCTTCGCTCGCGGTGCCGAGCAGTTGCTCCGTGACGTGCTTGAGCACGCCCAATTCGTACCACGACTTGAAGCGGCGATGACAGGTCTGATATGACGGGTAGCGGCGCGGCATTTTGGACCAGGTGGCGCCGTTATACATGACCCAAAGCACGCCGTTGAGCACCGAGCGGGTATCGGCAAGTGGACGGCCACGCATTTCGGTACGCGGCCGGAGTTCGGGCAGCAGTGGCGCAACGCGCTGCCATTCTTCATCGGTGATTTCGCGATACGGGTTCATGCTTCCTCCTTTGTCAGAACAACGACAAAAGATAGCCAGTCATCCGTGCGCGGAATATCAGACCACTCCGAATCCTGAAAATATGTCGTGCGCGGTAGCTCAGGTTAGGGACGTGTCGACGATCCGGCGCGGCGTGTCGAGATACTCCTTCGACTGCATCTCGACGATGCGCGACACCGTACGCGTGAATTCGTTAGCCATCGGACCGTCGACGTACAACTGCTCCGGCGGCACCGCAGCCGACATCAACAGCTTGACCTTGTGGTCGTAAAACACGTCGATGAGCCACGTGAAGCGGCGCGCTTCCGACGCCATGCGCACCGACATCTGCGGCACGTCCGACAGGATCACCGCGTGAAAGCGGGTCGCGAGTTCGAGGTAGTCGTTCTGCGAGCGCGGGCCCCCGCACAGCGTCGCGAAGTCGAACCAGACCACGCCGTCCGCGCGGCGCAGCGCCTTCAGCTCGCGCTTCTCGATATGCAGCAGCGGGCTTTCGTCGGGCACCGCGGCGAGGCGCGCGAAGGCGTCGCGCAGCGCCTTGCCGGCGGCGGCGTCCAGTGGCGTGTGATAGACCTCCACCTGCGCGAGCGTGCGCTGGCGATAATCGATCCCCGCGTCGACGTTGATCACGTCGAGCTTCTGCTTGATCAGTTCGATCGCGGGCAGCATGCGGTCGCGATGCAGGCCGTCCGGGTACAGCGTGTCGGGCGCGTAGTTTGACGTCATCACGAACTGCACGCCGTTCTCGAACAGCTTGTCGAGCAGGCGATACAGGATCATCGCGTCGGCGATATCCGAGACGTGGAATTCGTCGAAACAGATCAGCCGATAGCGCTTCGCAATGCGGCGCGCGAGTTCGTCGAGCGGATCGGCCCGGCCTTTGAGTTCTTCGAGCTCGCGATGCACTTCGCGCATGAACTCGTGGAAGTGCAGACGGGTTTTGCGATGCAACGGCACGATCATGTAGAAGCTGTCCATCAGGAAGCTCTTGCCGCGGCCCACGCCGCCCCACATGTACACGCCGCGCGGCAGATCAGGGTGAATGATCAGCTTTCTGAACGCGTTCGAGCGGCGCGACTTGTATGCGACCCACTCTTCATAGCACCGCTGCAGGCGGTCGACCGCCGCGCGCTGCGCCGGATCGGATTGATAACCGCGCGTCTGCAGTTCTTTTTCGTAGTATTCGGTGACGTTCATCGTGTTGCTGCAAAAAGAAAGGCGGGAGGGATTGAACCCCGCCCGCCTTTGGTGATGCCAAGGTTGCGTTTCGGTCAGGCGTGCGTGCTTACATGTTCAGCGCGCGCTTGTCGACGGCGAGTGCCGCTTCGCGCATGACTTCCGACAGCGACGGGTGCGGATGGCAAATACGGCCGATGTCTTCCGACGCCGCCTTGAACTCCATCGCCACCACGGCTTCCGCGATCAGGTCCGATGCGTTCGCCGAGATGATGTGCACGCCGAGCAGTTCGTCGGTCTTCGCGTCGGCGATCATCTTGACGAAACCGTCCGCCTTGTTGATGCCGAGCGCGCGGCCGTTCGCCATGAACGGGAACTGGCCGGTCTTGATCTCGCGGCCTTCCGCCTTCAGTTGCTGCTCCGTCTTGCCGACCCATGCGATTTCCGGTTCGGTGTAGATCACCCACGGAATGCAGTTGTAGTCGATGTGCGGCTTCTGACCGTCGATCACTTCGGCAACCAGCACGCCTTCGTCCTCAGCCTTGTGCGCGAGCATCGGGCCACGCACCACGTCACCGATCGCGTACACGTTCGGCACGGCCGTCGCGCAGTGGTCGTCCACGTCGATGAAGCCGCGCTCGTTGGCCTTCAGGCCGATCGCTTCGAGGCCGAGGTTGTCGGTGTTCGGCACGCGGCCGACCGACACGACCAGGCGGTCGGCTTCGAGCGTCTGCGCGTTGCCGTCCTTGTCCGTGTAGGCGATCGTCACGCCGTTCGCGCTCGTCTTCACTTCGCCGACCTTCACGCCGACTTGGATGTCGAGACCTTGCTTCTTGAACTGCTTGGCCGCTTCCTTCGACAGCGCCTGGTCAGCCACGCCGAGGAATTCCGGCAGCGCTTCGAGCACGGTCACGTCCGCGCCGAGGCGGCGCCACACCGAGCCGAGTTCCAGACCGATCACGCCTGCGCCGATCACGGCGAGCTTCTTCGGTGCCGTGTCGAACGAGAGTGCGCCTTCGTTGTCGGCGATCAGCTTGTTGTCGACCGGAATGCCCGGCAGATGACGCGCCTTCGAACCCGTTGCGATGATCACGTTCTTCGCCGTGACGACTTCGCTGCTTGCACCATCTTCGCCTTCGCCGCTCACTTCGATCTGCACGCCGGCGTCCGTCTTGCCGGTGAACTTGCCATGGCCCTTGAGCCACGTGATCTTGTTCTTGCGGAACAGGAATTCGATGCCCTTGGTCATCTTCTCGACGATGCCGTCCTTGCGGCCCATCATCTTCGAGATATCGACCGAAACGTTTTCCACCGAGATGCCGTGGTCGGCAAGGTGATGCGACGCGTTCTCGAACTCTTCCGACGAAGCGAGCAGCGCCTTCGACGGAATGCAGCCGACGTTCAGGCAGGTGCCGCCGAGCTTCAGCGTGCCGGCCGGGTTCTTCCACTTTTCGATACATGCGACGGTCTTGCCGAGCTGCGCTGCGCGGATGGCGGCGATATAACCGCCAGGGCCTGCGCCGATCACGACGACGTCAAATTCTTTGGACATGACAATCCCTTTGATGGCGGAACGGCGCCGGGCCACCCGAGGTGGCGCGCGCCGTTCCTGTACTGCGGAATGCTAAAGACGTGCTACGGATGACGCCGGCCCGCGCAAACCGCGGGCCGGCGTCGGTGGAACGTGCGCTTACAGGTCGAGCAGCAGGCGAGCCGGATCTTCCAGCGCATCCTTCATCGCGACCAGCGACAGCACTGCTTCGCGGCCGTCGATGATACGGTGGTCGTACGACAGCGCGAGGTAGTTCATCGGGCGGATCACGATCTGGCCGTTTTCGACCACTGCGCGTTCCTTGGTGGCGTGCACGCCGAGAATCGCGGACTGCGGCGGGTTGATGATCGGGGTGGACAGCATCGAGCCGAACACGCCGCCGTTCGAGATCGAGAACGTACCGCCGGTCATTTCTTCGATGGACAGCTTGCCGTCCTTCGCCTTCTGGCCAAATTCGGCGATCTTCTTCTCGATGTCGGCGAGGCTCAGCTGATCTGCATTGCGCAGGATCGGCACCACCAGACCGCGCGGCGAACCGACAGCGATACCGATGTCGAAGTAGCCGTGGTAGACGATGTCGTTACCGTCGATCGACGCGTTCACGAGCGGGAACTTCTTCAGCGCGTGAACAGCCGCCTTCACGAAGAACGACATGAAGCCGAGCTTCACGCCGTGTTCCTTCTCGAACTTGTCCTTGTACTTGTTGCGCAGCTCCATGACCGGCGCCATGTTCACTTCGTTGAACGTCGTGAGGATGGCGTTGGTTTGCTGCGACTCGAGCAGACGCTCGGCGATACGAGCACGCAGACGCGACATCGGCACGCGCTGTTCCGGACGGTCCTTCAGCCATTGATCGGCCGATGCCGGGGCCTTGACGTCCGGCAGCGACGGCTTCGCAGCCTTCGGTGCGGCAGCCGGAGCCGGTGCAGCCTTGGCAGCCGGAGCAGCCTGGCCGGCGACGAGCACGTCGCCCTTCGTGATACGGCCGTCGCGGCCGGTGCCGGCGACGTCGCCCGCAGCCAGACCCTTCTCTGCCATCAGCTTGCCGGCAGCCGGCGAAGCAGCGGTGTTCGACCCCGTTGCGACAGCGGCCTGAGCCGCCGGTGCGGGAGCCGCGGCAGCGACCGGAGCCGGCTTCACTTCGGCTTCGACAGCGGCGGCGCCTGCGGTGCCTTCCGTGTCGATCTTCGCGATCACCTGCTCAGCCGTGACCGTGTCGCCGTCGTTCGAAATGACTTGCGCGAGCACGCCTGCTGCCGGTGCCGGCACTTCGAGCACGACCTTGTCGGTCTCGATTTCGATGAGGATTTCGTCCTGAGCGACAGCCTCGCCGGGCTTCTTCTTCCACTGCAGCATGGTTGCCTCCGAGACCGACTCGGAGAGCTGGGGAACCTTGACTTCAACAATAGCCATTATGAGTATCCTGATTACGTATCGGGTGACGGCGCTTCTTCACGACCGCCTGCGAACCGTGAACGCCGCGCCTGAACCTCATGGGAAACGTTCGGCGCGGCGCGGGAAAGCGCACTGCGCTTTCCCGGCTCGTCTGTTTCTTTATTTAGCGATCGACGCGCTCTTGAGACGGCCGAAAGCGCCTTCGATCAGCGCCTTCTGCTGCTCGTAGTGCTTCGCGTAGTAGCCGACTGCAGGCGAAGCCGAAGCCGGACGGCCGCTGTACGCCAGCTTCTGCCCTTCCTTCATGCCTTCCTTCAGATGGTGCTCGATGTAGAACCATGGGCCCTGATTCTGCGGCTCGTCCTGCACCCACACCACTTCGGTTGCGTTGTCGTACTTCTTCATTTCCGCTTCGAACTGCTTGTGCGCGAACGGATAGAGCTGTTCGATACGGATGATCGCGACGTCGTTCACCTTCGCTTCGCGGCGATGCGCGACCAGGTCGTAGTACACGCGGCCCGAGCAGGCCAGCACGCGCTTGACCTTCTTCGCGTCGATGGTTTCGTCCACTTCGCCGATGACCGGCTGGAACGAACCCTTCGCGAGTTCCGACAGATCCGACACGGCTTCCTTGTGACGCAGCAACGACTTCGGCGTCGCGACGATCAGCGGCTTGCGGAACAGGCGGATCATCTGGCGACGCAGCAGGTGGAAGACCTGCGCCGGCGTGGTCGGCTGAACGACCTGCATGTTGTGGTCTGCGCACAGTTGCAGGAAACGCTCGATACGCGCCGACGAGTGCTCCGGACCCTGGCCTTCGTAGCCGTGCGGCAGCAGCATGGTCAGGCCCGACACGCGGCCCCACTTCACTTCGCCCGACGAGATGAACTGGTCGATCACGACTTGCGCGCCATTCACGAAGTCGCCGAACTGCGCTTCCCACGCGACGAACGTGTTCGGTTCAGCGGTCGAGTAACCGTATTCGAAGCCGAGCACCGCTTCTTCCGACAGCACCGAGTCGATCACCGTGAACTTCGCCTGACCTTCGGCGATGTTCTGCAGCGGCACGTAGGTGCCGTCGTTCCAGCGCTCGCGGTTCTGGTCGTGCAGCACTGCGTGACGGTGCGTGAACGTGCCGCGGCCCGAATCCTGACCGGTCAGACGAACTGCGTAGCCCGAAGCGACCAGCGATGCGAACGCGAGGTGCTCGCCCATGCCCCAGTCGAGCTTCGCTTCGCCGCGGCCCATGGCGCGACGGTCGTTGATCACGCGCTCGACGAGCGGGTGAACCTTGAAGTTTTCCGGAATCGTGGTGATGCGTTCGGCGAGGCGCTTCAGTTCCGCGAGCGGCACGGCCGTGTCGGCCGCGTCGGTCCACTTGCGGTTCAGGAACGGCACCCAGTCCACCGCGTACTTGCTCTTGTAGTTCGAGAGCACCGGGTCGACCGTGTGGTGGCCCTCGTCCATCGCCCTGCGATAAGCCTTGACGAATTCCTCGCCATCCTCGGCCTTGATGATGCCCTGCTGAACGAGCTTTTCAGCGTACAGCGCGCGCGTGCCGGGGTGCTTCGAAATCGTCTTGTACATCAGCGGCTGCGTGACCGCCGGGGTGTCCTGCTCGTTGTGGCCCAGCTTGCGGAAGCAGACGATGTCGACGACGACGTCCTTGTGGAACTGCATGCGGAAGTCGATCGCCATCTGGGTGGCCAGCACGACCGCTTCGGGATCGTCACCGTTCACGTGCAGCACCGGCGCTTCGATCATCTTGACGACGTCCGAGCAGTACAACGTGGAGCGCGAGTCGCGCGGGTCCGACGTCGTGAAGCCGATCTGGTTGTTGATGACGATGTGCAGCGTGCCGTGCGTGCCATAACCGCGCGTTTGCGCGAGGTTCAGCGTTTCCATCACGACGCCCTGGCCGGCGAAAGCCGCGTCGCCGTGGATCTGCACCGGCAGCACCTGAACGCCGTTTTCGTCGCCGCGACGGTCCATACGCGCCTTCGCCGAGCCCTCGACCACCGGGTTGACGATTTCGAGGTGCGACGGGTTGAACGCGAGCGACAGGTGAACCGGGCCGCCTTCCGTCGCGACGTCCGACGAGAAGCCCTTGTGGTACTTCACGTCGCCAGCCGGCAGATCATCGACGTGCTTGCCTTCGAATTCGGCGAACAGGTCTGCCGGCATCTTGCCGAGCGTATTGACCAGCACGTTCAAACGGCCACGGTGAGCCATCGCGATGACGATTTCCTGAACGCCGCGCAGACCGCCGTGACGCACGACTTCGTCCATCGCCGCGATGAAGCTCTCGCCGCCTTCGAGCGAGAAGCGCTTCTGGCCGACGTACTTGGTGTGCAGGAAACGCTCGAGGCCTTCGGCGGCCGTCAGGCGGTTCAGGATGTGCTTCTTCTTGTCGTTGTTGAAGCTCGGCGTCGAACGGATCGATTCGAGGCGCTCCTTCCACCAGCGCTTCTGCTCCGGATCGCTGATGTACATGTACTCGGCGCCGATCGTGCCGCAGTACGTGTCGCGCAGGGCTTTGACGATCTCGCGCAGCGTCGCGCGCTCGAACCCGAAGTACAGATTCGTTGCGCTGAACTCCTGGTCCATGTCGGCTTCGGTGAAGTCGTAGAACGCGGGTTCAAGTTCGGGGATCGCGGGACGCTCGCGGCGCTTCAGAGGATCGAGATTGGCCCATTGCGAGCCGAGGAAGCGATATGCGCCGATGAGGGACTGGACGTAAACCTGTTTGCGGGCGGTTGCGAGATCTTCGCCGCCGGCCGTTGCGCGCGGCAGGAAGGCATTGGCCTTGGCGCGCTGGGCAAACGATTCGACGATCGGGCCATGGGCCACGTCGTTGGCGTTGCTGCCGTCCGATGCGGGCACGTTCTGCAACGCATCGAAATAGCTGCGCCAGGTCTCGGGCACTGACGCCGGATTATCGAGATACGCTTCGTACATTTCTTCAACGTACGGAGCATTGCCGCCGAACAGATAAGAGTTCGACTGGAATTGCTTCATCATTTTTACGCTCACCTTTCTTCGAGTTTCTCGAGAAATAGCGGGTTACCGAACCTTCCGCGACACGGCCTGACCGTTTAGCGGATTGCGCGAATCAAGTCTTGCTTGGAAGGACCTAAAACTTTGCACCCGGGAGCATAGCACAGAACGAATAGCCCAGATAGCGAACGGCACAGGCGCAAAGCCTGTGATGGCGGACGTTTCGCGGGCGACGGGGTGCCTTTTCACAGCGCGCAACAGTGTTCTGTGAGAAATGAAGGCGAACGGCGCAATGGGTGTCTACATGTGTGCCGCCCCGGAAAGTGGCAGGCATGATGCAGCGCCAAACGTTTTGATGCGCCGAAAACAAGGAAGCCACCCGAAGGTGGCTTCCGCTTCCTGCTATCCAGACGGATATTCGAGTCCGGCTTATTCGCCGGCAACCTTGTTGCGGCTCGCGCTGCGGCGCTCGTGTTCCTTCAGGTAGCGCTTGCGCAGACGGATCGACTTTGGCGTGACTTCGACCAGCTCGTCGTCGTCGATGAACTCGACCGCGTATTCGAGCGACAGCTGAACCGGCGGCACGAGACGCACGGCTTCGTCGGTGCCAGATGCGCGCACGTTGGTAAGCTGCTTGCCCTTGATCGGGTTCACGACGAGATCGTTGTCGCGGCTGTGGATGCCGATGATCATGCCTTCATACAGCGCTTCTCCCGGCGCCACGAACATGCGGCCGCGGTCCTGCAGCTTCCACAGTGCGTATGCGACTGCCGCGCCGTCGTCCTGCGAGATCAGCACGCCGTTGCGACGTTCGCCGACCGCGCCTTCCTTGACCGGCTGGTAAGAATCGAACGTGTGGCTCATCAGACCCGTACCGCGCGTGAGCGTGAGGAATTCCGACTGGAAGCCGATCAGACCACGCGCCGAAATACGGTACTCGAGACGCGTGCGGCCACGGCCGTCCGATGCCATGTCGAGCATTTCGCCCTTGCGGCGGCCAAGTTCTTCCATCACGCCGCCCTGGTGGGGGTCTTCCATGTCGACGGTCAGATTTTCGTACGGCTCGTGCTTCTCGCCGTCGATTTCCTGCATCACGACGCGCGGACGCGACACGGCCAGCTCGTAGCCTTCGCGGCGCATGTTTTCGACCAGAATGGTCAGGTGCAGCTCACCGCGGCCGGCCACTTCGAACGTCGTTTCGTCGCCGGTATCGCGCACGCGCAGCGCGACGTTGTGATTCAGTTCCTTCATCAGGCGGTCGCGAATCTGGCGGCTCGTGACGAACTTGCCTTCACGGCCCGCGAGCGGCGACGAGTTGACGAGGAAGTTCATCGTCAGCGTGGGTTCGTCGACGGTGATCATCGGCAGCGCTTCCGGCTGTTCCGGCGAGCAGATCGTCACGCCGATGCCCACTTCCTCGATACCGTTGATCAGCACGATGTCGCCCGCCTCGGCCGAGTCGACCTGCACGCGATCGAGACCCTTGAACGACAGCACCTGGTTGATCTTGCGATTGAGGATTTCGCCTTCCGGGCCCGATCGCACCGCGACGGCCATGCCCGGCTTGATGCGGCCGCGCGTGATACGGCCAATGCCGATACGACCAACGTATGACGAGTAGTCGAGCGACGTGATTTGCAGTTGCAGCGGACCTTCCGGGTCGGCCGGGCGCACCGGCACGTGCTGCAGGATTGCCTCGAACAAAGGACGCATGTCGCCGTCGCGTACATCAGGCGTGAGACCCGCGTAGCCGTTCAGGCCCGATGCGTAGACGATCGGAAAGTCGAGTTGCTCTTCGCTGGCGCCGAGCTTGTCGAACAGGTCGAAGGTCTGGTTGATCACCCAGTCGATCCGCGCGCCCGGACGGTCGACCTTGTTGACCACGACGATCGGCTTCAAACCCAGTGCGAGCGCCTTCTTCGTGACGAAGCGGGTTTGCGGCATCGGGCCTTCCACCGCGTCAACGAGCAGCAGCACCGAGTCGACCATCGACAGCACGCGCTCCACTTCGCCGCCGAAGTCGGCGTGCCCCGGCGTGTCGACGATATTGATGTGCGTGCCCTCGTACTCCACCGCGCAGTTCTTCGACAGGATCGTGATGCCGCGCTCTTTTTCGATGTCGTTCGAGTCCATCACGCGCTCGGCGATCTGCTGGTTCTCGCGGAACGTGGCGGTCTGACGGAGGAGCTGGTCGACGAGCGTGGTCTTGCCGTGGTCGACGTGAGCAATGATGGCGATGTTGCGTAGGGCGCGGGTCATAGGAAACCTGAAGACGGTTGAGTGCGCCGCTTGCTTATGCTGCTGGTTGAGGAGCCAAACCACGACAACAAGCCCAAAGCGCACTTTTGGGAACCGAAAATTATAGCACGCACGGATGATCCTTTTCTGGTATTCCCCGATAGACCGTCCGCTCTCCGCGCCTGCGCGAGTTGCGCGAATCGCGCCTTGCCCTGCCCTACGTCATTCCGTACGGTTTGTTGCTTGAGCGCGAAATAATCCTTGCCTAAGCTGTATTAACGCTTGTCGCGTCAATCAACAGCCAGCTATACTAATGCCTAGTCAACCATTGCATTCGCACGAGAATCATGACGGAGCCGTCCAACGAATCCACGCCGAATCTCAGCGAGTACCAGCTCGGCGAAAGCGTCGGCTATCTCATCTCACGGGTGAAATCGACGCTATCAAACCTGATCACACAGCGCAGCATGGCCGAACTCGGCATCACCAGCCAGCAGGGCAGCATCCTGTTCATGGTGGCGAGCGGCAAATGCCTGCTCGCGGCTGAGTTGGCGCGTGAATACGGTATCGACGCAAGCGCCGTCACGCGCCTGATCGATCGGCTCGAAAAGCGCGGCCTGCTCACGCGGGTGCGCAGTAACGAAGACCGGCGCGTCGTGCGCCTCGCGTTGACGCCGGAAGGCCATGCGATCGCGGCTCGCATGCCGGCCATTTTCAATGGCGTGCTCGATAACCTGCTGAGCGGGTTCACCCCGGAAGAAGTGGGCTTCCTGAAGAGCATGCTGCGTCGCGTGCTCGTCAATTCCGGCGAACACTCGGGACTTTCCCGCGACGCCGCAAGCCATCCCAATAGCAAATCGTAATAGCTTGCTTGCTGCGTCCATCAATACATTCCACTCAAAGAAGAGTCGAGCGATGAAATCCCTTTCCCTGTCCGCGCCCGCGCTGTCGAGCCGGGCCGCTGTCGCCGCCGCGGTGACGGCGCTCGCCCTCACGGGGTGCGCGAACTACTTCGGCGTCAAAAGCGACAAGCAGATCGCGTCGCCGACGCAGTACGAGTCGACGCAGAGTCTGCCCAACGAGGGCGGCCAGTGGCCATCGCTCGACTGGGCCAACCAGTTCGGCGACCCGCAACTGCCGAAGCTGATCGCGGAAGCGCTCGAGGGCAGCCCGTCGATCGCCCAGGCGCAAGCGCGGCTCGCAAAGGCTTCGTCGTATATTGAAAGCTCGCGCGCAGCGCTGTTCCCGAAGGTCAGCGCGAGCTATTCGTGGACCCGCGAGCTGTACTCGGCAAACTCCCTTTACCCGCCTCCGTTCGGCGGCACCTGGTATAGCGAGAACAACGTGCTCGCGAGCGCGTCGTGGGATCTCGACCTGTGGGGCAAGAACCGTCAGCGGCTCGGCCAGGCCGTGTCGCAGCAGAAAGCCGCCGAGGCCGATATGCAGCAGGCGCGCGTGACGCTCGCCGCGTCGGTCGCGAGCACCTACAACCAGCTAGCGCAGCTGTATGCGTTTCGCGACATCGCCGCGCGTGAAATCGCGAACCGCCAGGACGTCGGCCGTATCACGAATGACCGCGTGACGGCCGGCCTCGACACCAACGTCGAGAAGCAGACCGCCGCCGGCAACGTCGCGACGAGCCAGTCGAACCTGACCGACCTCGACGGCCAGATCACCGTCGTGCGCTACCAGTTGGGCGCGCTGCTCGGCAAAGGCCCGGACCGTGGCCTGCAGATCGACAAGCCGGTGCTCACCGGCGGCGACGTGGTCGCTCTGCCGGACAACATCCCGGCCGACCTCGTGGCGCGTCGAGCGGACATCGTCGCCGCGCGCTGGCAGGTCGAAGCCGCGATGCATGACGTGAAGGAAGCGAAAGCCGAGTTCTACCCGGACGTGAATCTCGCGGCCGGCTTCGGCTTCGACGCGTTCGGCTGGGGCCGTTTCCTGACCGCGTCGAGCCGTCAGATCCAGTTCGGCCCGGCGATCCATCTGCCGATCTTCGACGCCGGCGCGTTGCGCGCGCAGTTGAAGGGCCGCTACGCCGACTTCGAGGGCGACGTCGCGAACTACAACCAGACGCTGATCAACGCGCTGCAGGACGTCTCGACGCAGGTGTCGTCGATCCGCTCGATCGACCGCCAGGAGGGTGACGCCCAGCGCGCGCTCGACGCGTCGAGCAAGGCATACCAGCTCGCCGTAATCCGCTACAAGGCCGGCCTGTCGCCGCAGCTGCAGGTGCTCACCGCCGACGAAAACCGCCTTGCCGCCGAGCAGACGGTCACGGGTCTGCAGATGCGCCGCCGTAGTCTGCAGATCGGTCTGATCAAGGCACTGGGCGGCGGCTTCGACGCAACCCAGACCGGTCTCGTCGTGCCGACCGATGCTCCCGCGTCGGCCAACGCCGCGAACCACGCCACGAGCACCGCCGCGAACTGAGCGAGCCCGCCCGCGCCGACGCACACGCATACACACGAACACCCGAATAAACGACGACGTTCAAAAGAACCCGGAGCACATCAATGAGCACCCCCCAGCAGCCCGCCACTCCACCGCAAGCGGCGAACAACGGCAAACGCAAGCGCATGATGACGCTGCTCGTCATCGTGATCCTGATTGCCGCGGTCGCGTACGGCCTGTACTACTTCCTCGTCGCGCGCTTCCATGAAGACACCGACGATGCCTACGTGAGCGGCAACGTCGTGCAGATCACCCCGCAGGTCACGGGCACCGTGATCGCGGTCAACGCGGACGACACCCAGGTCGTCAAGGCCGGCGACCCGCTCGTCGTGCTCGACCCGGCCGACGCGCGCGTCGCACTCGAACAGGCCGAGGCCAATCTTGCGCAGGTGGTGCGCCAGGTGCGCGGTCTGTTCGCCGACGACAGCCAGTACGAAGCGCGGGTCGCGGCGAGCCAGGCCGATCTGTCGCGCGCCCAGGACGACCTGAAGCGCCGTATGACGGTCGCGCAAACCGGCGCGGTATCGCAGGAAGAAATTTCGCACGCACGCGACTCCGTGAAGAGCGCGCAAGCCGCGCTCGACGCCGCCAAACAGCAACTCGCGGCAAACCGCGCGCTGACCGCGAACACCACGATCGCCGATCACCCGAACGTGCAGGCCGCCGCCGCGAAGCTGCGCGACGCATACCTGAACCACGCTCGCAATACTCTGCCGGCGCCGGTCACAGGCTATGTCGCAAAACGCTCGGTGCAGGTCGGCCAGCGCGTATCGCCCGGCTCGCCGCTGATGGCGATCGTGCCGCTGCATGACGTGTGGGTCGAGGCGAACTTCAAGGAAGTGCAACTGAAGCACATGCGCATCGGCCAGCCGGTCGAACTGACGGCCGACGTCTACGGCTCGTCGGTGCCGTATCACGGCAAGGTGGTCGGCTTCTCGGCCGGCACGGGTTCGGCGTTCTCGCTGCTGCCCGCGCAGAACGCGACCGGCAACTGGATCAAGGTCGTGCAGCGTCTGCCAGTGCGTATTTCGCTCGATCCGCAGGAACTGGAGAAGCATCCGCTGCGTATCGGTCTGTCGATGCAAGCTGACGTGAACATCAAGGACGACACCGGCGGCCAGCTCGGTCAGGCGCCGTCCACGGTTTACCAGACCAACGTCTTCGACAAGTACGGCGCGGAAGCCGATGCGGAAATCGCACGCATCATCTCGGAAAACGCCGGCACGAACGCGAACGGCGGCGCGCAGAAGTCGACCGCGGCGAGCGCCGCGGCCGCCGCGAAACCGGCGGCCCATAAGAGCTGAGGCTCCGTCCGACGATTCAAAGAAGGCTCTTTTAATGGCTCAGGCTCAGGCGCAAGTCCCTCACCCGCCGCTCGAGGGCGCGCAACTGGTGATCGGCACCATCGCGGTGTCGCTCGCCGTGTTCATGAACGTGCTCGACACGTCGATCGCGAACGTGTCGATCCCGTCGATTTCCGGCGACCTCGGCGTATCGTCCGACCAGGGCACGTGGGTGATTACGTCGTTCGCGGTGGCCAACGCGATCTCGGTGCCGCTGACCGGCTGGCTCACCGACCGCATCGGCCAGGTGCGGCTGTTCATGGCGTCGATCGTGCTGTTCGTGCTGTCGTCATGGATGTGCGGGCTGTCGCCGAACCTGCCGTTCCTGCTTGCGTCGCGCGTGCTGCAAGGCGCGGTGGCCGGCCCGATGATCCCGCTGTCGCAGACGCTGCTGCTCGCGAGCTATCCGCGCGCGAAAGCGCCGATGGCGCTATCGATGTGGGCGATGACCACGCTGATCGCACCGGTTGCCGGTCCGATCCTCGGCGGCTGGATTTCCGACAACATCTCGTGGCCGTGGATCTTCTACGTCAACATTCCCGTCGGCGCGGTCGCGGCCGCCGCGACGTGGATGATCTTCCGTAACCGCGATTCGGTCATCAGGAAGGCGCCAATCGACGGCGTCGGCCTCGGTCTTCTGATCGTCTGGGTCGGCTCGCTTCAGGTGATGCTCGACAAGGGCAAGGACCTCGACTGGTTCTCGTCGACGACGGTCGTCGTGCTCGCGCTCCTCGCGGTGATCGCGCTCGCGTTTTTTATCGTGTGGGAGTTGACGGCCGAGCATCCGGTGGTTGATCTGTCGCTGTTCAGCCGGCGCAATTTCACCGGCGGCACGATCGCGCTGTCGATCGGCTATGGGCTTTACTTCGGCAATCTCGTGCTGTTGCCGCTGTGGCTCCAGACCGATATCGGCTACACGGCGACCGAAGCTGGACTCGTGATGGCACCCGTCGGTGTGTTCGCGATCCTGTTGTCGCCGCTGACCGGCAAGGTGCTGCCGCGTACCGATCCGCGCTATATCGCGACGCTGTCGTTCCTGATTTTCGCGCTGTGTTTCTGGATGCGCTCGCGTTATACGACGGGCGTCGATACGTACTCGCTGATGCTGCCCACGCTGATTCAAGGTATCGGTATGGCCGGCTTCTTTATTCCGCTCGTGTCGATCACGCTGTCGGGCTTGCCGGGCCATCGGATTCCGGCGGCCTCGGGGCTGTCGAACTTCGTGCGGATCATGTGCGGCGGTATCGGCACGTCGATCTTCCAGACCGCCTGGGATCACCGCACGATCATGCACCACGCGCAACTGACCGAACAGGCGAATGCTTACAACCCGGCGTTCGGTCAATCGATTCATCAGATGGGCGCGGTGGGTCTGGATCAGCAGCAGACCTATGGTCTCTTCAACACCATGGTCACGCAGCAGGCCGCGCAGCTCGGCGTAAACGATCTGTTCTTCATTTCGGCCGGTATTTTTGTCGCGCTGATCGCGCTGATCTGGATCACGCGGCCGGAACGGGCAGGCGGCGATGCGGGAGCGGCGGCGGCCGCGGCGCATTGAGGGGGGTGTTTGTGATGTTGCTTTAGTTCGACACCGCTCCACCGGAGGGCATGATCAAAACGGGATCGCTCGATGGCGATCCCGTTTTTTTATTGTCCGCGCCGGGCTGGCAAAACGGCGACCTCTAGCTCTCCGTCGTCACGATCAGACGGTCGGGCGCGAGCACGCCTTCGCCCGGCTTCGCGACCCCCAGAAGCCGCCCCTGCGCCGAGTACACCCTCACGCGCGGGGCATTCACCGCGTCGGCGGCGATCGTCAGCGACGACAGCTTCAGGCGCTGGCCGTGAAGGAAGCGGCGCGTGTCATCGTCGTTCAGACAGACCTGCGGGAACGTGGACAGCAGCGCGTCGACCGGTTGCAGCCATGCGTCGCGTTCGAGTTCGGTCGCGTAGGACAACGCGTCGAGCGTGACCGAATGCTCGAGCGTCAGCGCGCCGACGCCCGTGCGCCGCAGCGCGACCAGATGCGCGCCGCAGCCGAGCGCTTCGCCGATATCCTCGGCAAGCGTGCGCACATAGGTGCCCTTGCTGCACGTCACGCGAAACGTCACATCCGGCAACGCGCACGCAATCAGCTCGAGCGCGCGAATCGTCACCTGCCGCCCTTCCCGTTTGACCGTCTGGCCGGCGCGCGCGTACTCGTACAGCGGCTTGCCATCGCGCTTGAGCGCCGAGTACATCGGCGGAATCTGAACGATCTCGCCGATGAATTTCGGCAAAGCCGCCCGCACCGCCGCTTCGTCGCAGTCGACGGCACGGATGTCGAACGCCTCGCCTTCGGCGTCGCCGGTGGTCGTGCGAATACCGAGGCGCATCGTCGCCTCGTAGGTCTTGTCGGCTTCGAGCAAGTCTTGCGAAAACTTGGTGGCCTCGCCGAAACACAGCGGCAGCAGGCCAGTTGCCAGCGGATCGAGCGTGCCGGTGTGGCCCGCCTTTTTCGCCAGATAAAGACGTTTCGCGCGAACCAGCGCGTCGTTGCTCGACAGGCCGAGCGGCTTGTCGAGCAGCAGCACGCCATCGAGCGCGCGACGCGGCACGCGGGGGCGTTGAGGTGCGGTCATGTCGAGGGAGGCAGAACGTTCGGGAAATGCGAAAAACGGCGCCGCGCGCTACATGGAACGCCACGGCATGGCAGACGCTCAGTCGTCTTTCGCGCGCGTGGAATTTGCCTCGTCGATCAGACGCGACATCTCCACGGCGCGCTCGATCGTCTTGTCGTAGTGGAAATGCAGCGTCGGCACCGTGTGGATATGCAGGCGCTTGAACAGCAGATTGCGCAGATGGCCGGCAGCGTGCGTCAGCGCTTCGAGCGTTTGCTGCGGGTCGCCCGTCAGCGTCGTGAAGTAGACCTTTGCGTGCGCGTAGTCGGGCGTTAGCTCGACGCTCTGAAATGTGACGATGCCGATGCGCGGATCCTTGACCTCGCGCAGCAGCTCAGCCAGGTCGCGCTGGATCTGATCGGCGATCTGCACGTTGCGATTGGGAGTAGTACGTTTCTTAGGCATGGTGTTGTGTGCTCCGCTAAGACGGATGCAAAAAATTGGTTCGCGCGAGCCGTGTTCGATATTCGTTCGATACGACGGCGTCGCGGTCGCCGCGGCGGGGTGAGAGTCCATTTGCGACGAACGCGGCAGCCAAGCCAGCAACAAACTCGACACTGCGGGCTCAAAAACAACGGGCGGAGCGGGCGTCAAGCCCGTTCCGCCCGTTGTGCCGTGCCGCGTGAATTACAGCGTACGCGCGACTTCGGTGACCTCGAAGACTTCGAACTGATCGCCTTCGACGATATCGTTGAAGTTCTTGATCGACATACCGCACTCGAAGCCCTGACGGACTTCCTTCACATCGTCCTTGAACCGCTTGAGCGAATCGAGTTCGCCCGTGAAGATGACGACGTTGTTGCGCAGCACGCGCACCGACGACGAGCGCTTGACGAAACCGTCCGTGACCATACAGCCGGCCACCGTGCCGACCTTCGGCACCTTGAATACCTGGCGTACTTCCACCGTGCCCGTCACGACTTCGCGCTTCTCCGGCGCCAGCATGCCCGACATTGCCGCCTTCACCTCATCCACGGCGTCGTAGATGATGTTGTAGTAGCGGATGTCGACGCCATTAGCTTCCGCGAGCTTGCGAGCCTGCGCATCCGCGCGGGTGTTGAAGCCGATGATGACCGCCTTCGACGCCGTCGCGAGATTGACGTCCGACTCGCTGATGCCGCCGACCGCTCCGTGCACGATCTGCACGCGTACTTCGTCGGTGGAGAGCTTCTGCAGCGACTGCACCAGCGCTTCCTGCGAACCCTGCACGTCGGCCTTGACGATGAGCGGCAGGTACTGCACTTCGCCCTCGCCCATCTGCTCGAGCATGTTCTCGAGCTTCGCGGCCTGCTGCTTTGCGAGCTTGACGTCGCGGAACTTGCCCTGACGGAACAGCGCAACTTCACGCGCCTTGCGCTCGTCCGGCATCACGATTACTTCTTCGCCAGCCTGCGGCACTTCCGACAGACCCTGGATTTCGACCGGGATCGACGGACCCGCGGACTTGGTCGGCTTGCCGGTTTCGTCGAGCATGGCACGCACGCGACCGTAGGCGCTGCCTGCCAGCACGACGTCGCCGCGGTTCAGCGTACCTGACTGGACGAGGATCGTTGCGACCGGACCCTTACCCTTGTCAAGCTTCGCTTCGATGACGAGGCCCTTGGCCGGCGATTCGACCGGTGCCTTCAGCTCCAGCACCTCGGCCTGCAGCAGCACGTTTTCGAGCAGATCGTCGATGCCCGCGCCGGTCTTCGCCGACACCGGCACGAACGGCGAGTCGCCGCCGTACTCTTCCGGCACGACGCCTTCCGTGACGAGCTCCTGCTTCACGCGCTCCGGATTCGCTTCCGGCTTGTCGATCTTGTTGATCGCGACGACGAGCGGCACACCGCCAGCCTTCGCGTGGGAGATCGCTTCCTTCGTCTGCGGCATCACGCCGTCGTCGGCCGCCACCACCAGGATCACGATATCGGTCGCCTTCGCACCGCGGGCACGCATTGCCGTAAAGGCTTCGTGACCCGGCGTGTCGAGGAACGTGATCACGCCGCGCGGCGTTTCGACGTGGTAGGCGCCGATGTGCTGCGTAATACCGCCCGCTTCGCCTGCCGCAACCTTCGCGCGGCGGATGTAGTCGAGCAGCGAGGTCTTGCCGTGGTCGACGTGGCCCATCACCGTGACGACCGGCGGACGTGGCAGCGCTTCGGCGTCGCTCGCTTCGCCTTCGACCAGCATGGCTTCCGGATCGTCCAGCTTCGCCGCGAGCGCATGGTGGCCCAGTTCCTCGACGATGATCATCGCCGTTTCCTGGTCCAGCATCTGGTTGATCGTGACCATCTGGCCGAGCTTCATCATCACCTTGATGACTTCCGAAGCCTTCACCGCCATCTTGTGCGCGAGATCCGCGACCGTGACGGTTTCCGGCACATGCACTTCACGCACGATCGGTTCGGTCGGCGCCTGGAACGTGGTGCTCTGCTCCTGATGCTTGCCACGCCCCTTCGGACCGCCGCGCCAGCCACGATCGACGCCGCCGCTCGAATCGCCGCGCGTCTTGATGCCGCGGCGCTTCGCTGCATCGTCCTGCCAGCCGCTCTTACCGCCGCCCGGCTTCTTCTTGTCGCCCGCCGACGGTGCGCTCGCGGGCGCCGGAGTCGCGGCGGTTGCCGGCTTTCTCGCTGCCGGGCGCGCCGGTGCTTCACCAGCCGGACGCGCCGGCTTATGCAGCGTGCCCTTGGCTTCGGCCGCCTTGGCCGGCTCGGCGGGCTTCGGTGCCGGTTCCGGCGCCTTCACCTGCGCCTTGCGCGGCGTGTTCATCATTTCGCGAATCGCGCGCGCTTCGGCTTCGGCCGCCGCGCGGCGCTTGGCGATTTCTTCCTGTTCGGCGCGCGCCTTTTCGGCGGCCACGCGGGCGGCGTCTTCCGCTTTCTTCGCGGCTTCGCGTTGTGCGGCGCGTTCCGCTGCCGCGCGTTCGTCGTCCTGCTCGTTTGCCTTCTCGGCAACCGGTGCAGCGGCTTTCGCCGCCGCCTGCTGGGCCTTCTCGCGAGCCGCCGCCTCGGCCGTAGCCGCTGCGCGCTTCTTTGCATCTTCTTCCGCGCGCTGACGCTCGGCTTCCGCGGCCTGCTCGCGCGCCTGACGGTCGACTTCTTCGCGCTCGAGCTGTTCCTGGCGCGCCTTCAGCTCCTGCGCCTGCTTTTCGAGCAGCTCAGCTTCGTGACGTGCTTCTTCCTCACGACGCTGCAGTTCGAGATCTTCTGCGTCCGCGTTCTCGGCCACATGATTCGATGCATCCCCGCCTTCCGCGACAGTCTCGTCGCGGCGGACGAACGTGCGCTTCTTGCGCACCTCGACCTGAATGGTGCGAGCTTTGCCCGTCGCATCGGACTGCTTGATCTCCGACGTATGCCGTTTCGTCAGCGTGATCTTGCGCTTGTCTGCATCAGTCGAGCCGTGAGACTTGCGCAAGTGGTCGAGCAGACGCGCCTTGTCCGTTTCGGACAAGGAGTCGGCTTCGCTCGCTTTTGTGACGCCAGCTGCCTGCAGCTGCTCAAGCAGCACGCCTGCAGGCATTTTCAGTTCCGCGGCAAATTGGGCTACGTTGTTACTCGCCATTCATTCCTCTTAATGCAAGGACCGATTCCTTGCGGTTAGCATCGGGTCATGCGGCCTGACGGCCGCGTTCAATTCAGTGCGCCATGGTCATTTCTCACTGGAACCAGTGTTCACGTGCTTTCATGATCAACGCCTTAGCGGCATCCTCTCCCATCCCAGTCATCTCGACCAGTTCATCCACGGCCAGCTCGGCGAGTTCGTCGCGCGTCTGGATCTGATGTTCGGCCAGTTTCGCGAGCAGGTCGGCGTCCATGCCGTCCAGACTCTTCAGGTCGAGCGCTACATTCTCGACCTTTTCTTCGTTCGCGATCGCCATCGTCAACAGCGCGTCGCGCGAGCGGTTGCGCAGTTCGTGAACGGTGTCTTCGTCGAATGCCTCGATTTCGAGCATTTCGTTGAGCGGCACGTAGGCGATCTCTTCAAGGCTCGTGAAGCCTTCGTCGATCAGGATGTCGGCGACTTCCTCGTCGACATCGAGACGCGCCATGAACAGGTCGCGCAGGACGCCGCGCTCCTGATTCTGCTTCTGCGCAGATTCGTCCGGCGTCATGATGTTGATCTGCCAGCCGGTGAGCTCGCTGGCAAGCCGCACGTTCTGGCCGCTGCGGCCGATCGCGACCGCGAGTTCGTTCTCGTCGACGACGACGTCCATCGAATGCTTTTCTTCATCGACGACGATCGACTGCACGGCTGCCGGCGCGAGCGCGCCGATCACGAACTGGGCGGGGTCTTCCGACCATAGCACGATGTCGACGTTTTCGCCACCGAGCTCGTTGCGTACGGCCTGCACGCGCGAGCCGCGAATACCGACGCAGGTGCCGATCGGATCGATGCGCTTGTCATAAGCCACCACGCCGATCTTTGCGCGCACGCCCGGATCGCGAGCCGCCGCCTTGATCTCGAGCAGGCCCTGCTCGATTTCCGGCACTTCCATCTCGAACAGCTTCATCAGGAATTCCGGCGCCGTACGCGACAGCTCGATCTGCGGACCACGCGCGGTGCGGTCGACCTTCGCGATATACGCGCGCACGCGGTCGCCCACCCGAAGGTTTTCCTTCGGGATCAGCTGGTCGCGGCGCAGCAACGCTTCGACGCGACCCGATTCGACGATGAAGTTGCCCTTGTCGAGGCGCTTCACCGAGCCGGTCATGATGTGTTCGCCGCGCTCGAGGAAGTCGTTCAGGATCTGCTCGCGCTCGGCGTCGCGCACCTTCTGCAGGATCACCTGCTTGGCGGCCTGCGCGCCGATACGGCCGAATTCGATCGACGGCACCGGCTCCTCGATGAACTCGTCGAGCTGAATATCGGGCTGCTGCTCGCGCGCCTCGAACAGAAGAATTTCCTGATCCGGTTCCTGCAGACCTGCTTCGTCCGGCACCACCTTCCAGCGGCGAAACGTTTCGTGCTCGCCGCTTTCACGGTCGATGTGGACGCGGATATCCGCATCTTCTTCGAAGAGTTTCTTGGAGGCCGAAGCGAGAGCCGCTTCGAGCGCGGCAAATACCACGTCCTTATCGACATTCTTCTCGCGTGCCAGCGCATCCACCAGCATCAACACTTCGCGACTCATTGTTTGCGGCTCCTAAAGTCAACTTTCGGAACAAGGCGCGCCTTGTCCATGTCCGCGAGCGTGAAATCGAGCATCGCGGCCCCTTCTTTTCCTTCAAATTCCAGACCGATCGTCTCGCCTTGCGGAGCACGCAAAATGCCCCGGTACGATTTCCGACCGTCCAATGGCTTTTTCAGTGTGATAACCGCTTCGCTGCCCGCGAAACGTTCAAAATCCGCCAGTTTCTTCAGCGGGCGATCGAGACCGGGTGACGATACTTCGAGCCGCTCGTAATCGATATTTTCGACCGTCAGAACGTGCTGGAGCTGACGCGTGACTTTCTCGCAGTCTTCGATTGCGATGCCGGCTGGCTGGTCGATATAGATACACAACATGCCGCGCCCGGTGCGCTCGAGATCGACGAGCTCGTAGCCGAGTCCCACGACCGTGGTTTCAATCAGTTCCGTCAGTTGCACAGTGCCCTCTTAGATGTTCGCGCAGCGAGCCTCGCCTCTTCTGCAAACAACCAATGCGGGCCGCGCGCCAAGCCGGCGCACGTTCGTGCGAACCCGAGATGCCGAACCACGATGAACTGAGCGGCAAAAAAAAATGGGCTGAACGCCCATCATCTTATTGCCGGTGGTCGCACCTGAGCCGCACATGAAACCGTACGCCCAGCGACTTCGCGATTGTAGCCATTTTCCGGCCCAAACGCAATCCGCGGAACGCCGGGCGATGTGCATTTCCGCTTGAATTGATAGGAATCTTTCGACAATGTGGCGGCAAATCCGGGCTTTTGCAAGGTCGCCCGAGCCGTCGGGAAGGGGAGCCGGACGGGCTACGCCAACACTTTGCGGCGATGCGTCCTGTCGGTCTTCAGTGCAGTTTCGCACGGCGTTTGACGCATCGGAACGCCGTGCGAACGCGGCAAACAAGAGGCGGCATAAAATCGCCAAAAACGATAAACGGCTCGGCCGGGAAGCACTCGACATTGCTAGTCAGTATGCAGTATGACTCCCGTGAGGCAATGGCTGGCCCGCCGTAAGGAATCAAGCGCGGGTTAGCATTGCTGCCAGAGCAGCACAGTGCGGACACGGCCGCTCCCGGCGATTTCCGGCACGGAGGCCAGCATGGAAGACGATAGCACGCTGTGCGTCGGTCTCGATGTACACAAGGACTCGATCACGGTCGCGTATGCGCCGGGCTCGGGCGAAGTCGAACTGCTGGGCAAGATCGGTATGACGCGGGCTGATATCGATCACCTGTGCCGGCGCCTGCAGTCGAATGTGCGGCACATCTGCGTTGTCTGCGAGGCCGGTCCATGCGGCTACGGACTTTACCGGCAGTTCGTGCAGAAGGGATTCGGGTGCATCGTGTGCGCCCGATCGCTGATTCCGAAAAAACCGGGTGAACGGATCAAGACTGAGCGGCGTGATGCGATCAAGCTTGTGCGGTCTTTGCGCGCCGGTGACCTCTCCGCGGTGTACGTGCCGAGCGACGACGAAGCGTTCCGCGATCTGGCACGGACGTGGGTGGCGCCAAAGACGACCTGAAGCGCGCACGGCAACGCGTGAAGGCCTTTCTACTCTCGCTTGGGACGAGTAACCCGCGACCAGGCTACGCAACGGACTACTGCATCCGACTTGCGGTTCCAGATAGCGGCAGGCTCATTGGGCGGACATCTGTAGTGCGGTACCCAACCCGCGGATATCAGCTTGATCCACCGCCGAAATGTACTGCTACGCCGCCCTGAGGAAATTCCGGCAACGTGAATTCGAGAAACTAAAAACCCGATCCCAATTGACACCGGGAGTCATATCAGCCTGGCAGGTCATGCGAACTGCACCAAAGGGTATGGCCGTTCAACGGCCACCCCTCAAACGCGGTACAGCGCCCCGCTCAACGGCCGCGCGAGCGACCGCGCGCCGTGCCGCCGCCACGATTCGCGCCGCCCGAACCCGCGTTGCCGCCGGCACGGTTGGCGTTGCCGCCACGATTGCCGCCCGGCCCGCGATTGCCGCCGCTGTCGCCGGACGCGCCGGCACGCTTGCCGCCAGTGCGCGCACGGTTGCCGTTGGGCGACGACGCGCGGTTGCCGTCGACGTCGCGGCCGCGCTGCCCCCCGGCGCCGCGATTGCCCACACCGACACCAGAACCAGTGCCGCCCCCCATCCCCGCGCCGAAGCCACCGCCCGCCGCGCCACGGCGACCCTGTCCGCGCGGCTGCTGCTCGAAGCGGCTGTGCGACATCAACACCGGCTCGCGGTTGATAAAGCCCATCGACGTCTGCATCGGATCCGGCTGACGACGCTCCGGCGCCGCATTGCGGCTACCGCGCTCCTCAGTCGGCGCCTTCAGGCCGACCGATGCCATCAGTGCGCGCACCTGATTGTCCTCGAGTTCTTCCCAGCGGCCGCGCTTCAGACCACGCGGCAGGGAGATCGGGCCGTGGCGCGTACGGATCAGCCGGCTGACCATCAGGCCGGCCGCTTCGAACATGCGGCGTACCTCGCGATTCCGCCCTTCGGCGAGCGCGACGTGGTACCAGTGATTCGTGCCTTCGCCGCCGCCGTCGCGGATGCGCAAGAAATTCGCCGGGCCGTCCTCGAGTTCGACGCCGTTTAGCAGCTTCTGACGCATACCCTCGGCGAGTTCGCCGACGACACGCACCGCGTATTCGCGCTCGACGCTATAACGCGGATGCATGAACCGGTTCGCGAGATCGCCCGAGGTGGTCAGCATCAGCAGACCTTCGGTGTTGAAGTCGAGACGCCCGACCGCGACCCACTTGGCGGTTTTCATCGGTGGCAGCTTGTCGAACACCGATGGACGGCCTTCCGGGTCCGCGTGGCTGACGATTTCGCCGGTCGGTTTGTGGTACAGCAGCACGCGCGGAGGCTTGCCGGCGACCTTGCGCTTGACCGGCTTGCCGTTGATGCGGACCTGGTCGGTCGGCATGATGCGCTGGCCGATGTGCGCCGGTTCGCCGTTCACCGACACGCGGCCGGCGATGATCAGCTCTTCCATGTCGCGGCGCGAGCCCATGCCCGCCTCGGCGAGCACCTTGTGCAGCTTCGGCGCGTCGTCATCGGGCGACAGCACGCGCTTCGGGGCCGCTGCCTTGCCATGGCGCAGCATCGGCGCGCGTACGCCGCCAGTCGTGGTGTTGTCGGCATCGAATGCGGGCGACGTCACGTATGAGAACAGATCGTCCTGAGCTGACTCCGCGGCCGCATCGGCGCCGCGGCGATTCTGGCGCTGGCCCTCACGTTGACCTTCGCGCGGCTGACGTTCGCGCTGGTCTTCGCGTGATGCGCCCTCGCGCTTCGCACCGCCAGCGTTACGACGCCCGCCCTGTTTCGCACCCGCGTCCTTGCGCGGCGTGCGCACCTGGGCGACGACCTCGCCGTCCGGCGGCGTTTCGGCGACGACCGGCGCGCCTTGCGCGGGCGCGCCCTCGGCTGCCTTCGTCTTCGCGCCGGCGCGGCGTCGCGCGATCAGGCTGCGCGGCCCGCGACGCAGACCGCGGCGGGGGCGCTCTTCGCCCTCTGCTTCCGCGCCATGAGCCGGGCGCTCGCCCTCGCCTGTCGCCGCTTGCGTAGTGCGTTCGTCGGTCCGCGCCGACGGCACGGGGCGCTCGGATTCGGACGAATCGGTGTCGTGGGTATGTGTCAAAACAACCTCAAAATGTCAGGTCGCGCGCGCCCGTTGCGGGCGCGGCAAAAAAGTTCGGTTACGTCAGGCGCTGCGCGACTCGGTTTCGTCGTCGGTCAGAATACCTGCGTCCTGCGCGGCATCGCGGCGATCCTCGGGATCGTCGTGCGCCGCCTCGATCGGGTTCGGCTCGGCAGCGTGCTCCGTATTGCGAGCCACGCCCGAGCCGTGCGCGGGTGTTGCCGGATCGGTCTGGGCGACCGGATCGTAATGCTGTGCCGAGCCGGCGACGCTGGCATGCGCTGCCGCGGGTGCCGGTTCGGGCTGTTGTTGCATGTCGTGCGGCGCGCTCGACGCGTCTGACGCACTCGTCGTGCCGGCCTGCCCGGTCGCTTCCGCACGGGGCTCCGGTTCGAGCGTCGACTCGGCTACCGTCTCGGGCGGCGCTGCTTCAAATCCCGACGCGGCGTGCTGCGCCGCTTCCGGCGGAGCCGGCTCGCCAGCCTCACCCACGATGTCGTGCCCGGCAACCTGCACCGGCTGCTGCATGCTTTGCGCGTCGCCCTCGGCAAACTCGATCGCGTGCTGACCCAGCAGATCCGCGTTCAGTTGTGCGGACGGATCGGCAAGCGGAGGCAACTCGTCAAGCGCCGTTAGACCAAGGTCATCGAGGAACTGCCGCGTGGTCGCATACAGCGCCGGACGCCCCGGCACGTCGCGATGACCGATCACCTCGATCCAGCCGCGATCCTCGAGCTGCTTGACGACCTGCGTATTCACCGTCACACCGCGAATTTCTTCGATATCGCCCCGTGTCACCGGTTGCCGGTAGGCAATGATCGCGAGCGTTTCGAGCACCGCGCGCGAATATTTCGGCGGTTTTTCCGGATGCAGCCGATCCAGGTACGAACGCATCGCGGGCTTGCTTTGAAACCGCCAGCCCGACGCCAGCCCGACCAGCTCCACACCGCGCCCAGACCAGTCCCGCTTCAGGTCTTCGAGCAAGGTCCGAACAGTGTCCGCCGACACGCCGTCGGCAAAGAGCTTGCGCAATTCGCCGAGCTTTAACGGCTCCTGCGCGCAGATCAAGGCAGTCTCGAGGACGATCTTCGCCTCTTGGGTATTCATGCAGCTAGGTCAGACCCTGTGGTCAAAGAACCGGATCAAACAGACGATGTGGAACTGAAGACGCGCTCGCCCGATTCTGATCGGTCATATTGATGGGAGCACGCACCGGGGGGTGGCGAACAGACTTATCGAGCCAGACCCAGCCGGACGGAGCGGCGATATTCCTGAAAGGAATCGCGTGACTGAGCGCCATATTACGCAAAAACGACCGGGGCGTAAAGCCGCGATCTGCCGTGCATCTTCTGCTGCGGCGATGACCGGTGTAGCCGCGCCCGCCCGCGTCGAGTCGACAGCAAGAAGATTCTCACGATTCGCGGCTTTTCGCCGCTCGCGGTACGTCAACACGAAGCGCGGGGGGCGTACGAGGCCGCATGATCAGGCCCCGGCGTGGCGCGCCAGAAACCGCGTCAAGCGCTCAACGCCGGCATCGAGCCGCACCGTATCGCACGCATAGCACCAGCGCACGAACCCCTCGCCCTGCGGCCCGAACGCGCTGCCCGGTGCCACGCCGAGCCCGACCTCCCGCACCATCGCCTTGCACAAATCGAGACTGCGCGTCGAGCCCGGCATCGAGAAGAACAGATACATCGCGCCCAGCGGGGCCTTCACATCGACGCCGGGAACCGCCGACAGCGCGCGCACCAGATGATCGCGCGACGTCCTCAGGTCGCGCACCAGCTGCTGCGTAAAACGCTCGCCCTGCTCGAGCGCCGCGACGCCCGCCTGCTGCACGAACGACGGCGCGCACGACGTGTTGTACTCGACCAGCTTCGCCAGGTCGTCCATCAACGCGGTCGGCGCGACGATCCAGCCGAGCCGCCACCCCGTCATCAGCCAGGCTTTCGAGAACGAATTCACGCAGATCACGCGTTCGTCGCGTGTCGCGAGGTCGAGAAACGATGGCGCGGTGCACACACCGGCCGCCTGGGCAGCGTCATCGCCGGGATAGTAGAGCCGCTCATAGACCTCGTCCGCGACGATCCAGATGCCGTGCCGCCGGCAATGTTCGAGCACGCTGCGCTGGTCGTCGCGATTCATCACCCAGCCGGTCGGGTTGTTCGGCGAGTTGATCATCAGCATCTTCGTGTCAGGCGTCAGCGCGGTCAGCAATTGCCCGACGTCGAGCTCCCAGCCGCGTTCGCCGTAGCCGAGCGCGACGGTTTCGACATGCGCGCCGAGAATCTTCGGGATTTCGACCAGATTCGGCCATAGCGGCGTCACCGCGACGACGCGGTCGCCGCTGTCGACCACCAGCTGCGCGGCGAGCATCAGCGCGTTGACGCCCGCGCTCGTGACCGCGACGTGCTCGGGCGACGTCACCCCGTGCAACTCGCTGACGTAGCCCGCAAGTGCCGCGCGCAATGGCGCGATGCCGAGATTGTGCGTGTAAAACGTCGCGCCGGCGGCGAGCGCGGCGCTCGCGGCGTCGCGAATGAATGCGGGTGTGACGCGATCGGACTCGCCGAACCAGAACGGCAGCACGTCGTCGACGCCGAAACCGGCGTTCGCGACTTCACGGATTTGCGATGGACGCAGCGCGCGTACGGCGTCGCGCGCATTTGGGATGGAGAGCACGGGCAGGTCCAATTCGCTCATCGAGGCTTCCGGGTGGGTGAAGGATAAGAGGCTCGGGGCGCAACCGCGAAGGCGTGCGCGATGAAGTTGGTAGTTTAGCGCGCCGGGTAACCGGACAGCGGCGCAGCGAGTAGCGGCAGGCGGCGTGTGGGCGGCGGGCCGCGCCCGGCGCCAATCCACCAGTCGAACGGATCGCACGCGATCCCGCCCGTTAATTCAACTCCTCGGCCCGGCCCGGCAACTGGCGGATCAGATTCCACACCGCCTCGGCCGCGGGCGACAGCGACCGGTCGCGCCGCCGCACCAGTTCGACGAGGCGTTCTGCGCGCGGCACCAGCGGACGCGCGACCAGCGACGCCCCCGCCGGCAGCGGCAGCGCGAGCCACGGCAGCACGCTGATCCCGACGCCCGCCTCGACGAGCCCGAACACCGTCGCCGAATGGCCGAGTTCCTGCACCACGGTGGCGCTCACGCCCTGCGCCTGCATCACGGCATCGATGAGGGGGCGGCTGCCGGACGCATAATCGAGCATCACGAGTTGCTCGCCGTCGAGGTCCTTCCACGTAACCTGCTTGCGCGCGGCGAGCCGGTGATCGTCACGCGACACGATGCAGAACGAGTCCGTCATCAGCGTCTCGCTGAGCAGATCGTCGTCGGAGAACGGGCCGATGATCACGCCGAAGTCCACTTCACCCGACTTCACCTTGCGCACTACGTCGCTTTGCACGTCGTCGCGCAGCCCAAGCGTCACGTAAGGAAACTGCTGTCCGCACGACGCGACTACGCGCGGCATCAACCGGCACGCGACGGTCGGGCTCGCCGCGACCACCACGCGTCCGCGGCGCTGCTCGCCGATTTCGCGGATCTCGCGCAACGCGTCGTCGAGATCCCCCAGCAGTCGCGACACACTCGCCACGAGGTTGCCGCCTACGTCGGTTAGTTGCACTTCGCGCGTCGTGCGATCGATGAGCTTCAGGCCGATCTCGCTTTCGAGCTCGCGTACGCAGCGACTGACCGCCGACTGCGTGAGGCCGATTTCGGCGCCGGCCCGACTGAAGCTTTGCAAGCGCGCCACCTCGATGAAAACCCTGAGCTGTCGCAGCGTCACATTCATTTGTTCACCTCATCAATAGCGCAGCTTGATGCGCATTGTACGACTAAATACATGCGGCATAGCACCGTCCACGTGGGCGCTGCAATGCAGCAAAAAAGCGCGAACGCACGCCGGCCGGGCTTTTCTGCCCCAGATTGGTGATTGTCCCGATTTGCGAGATGGGTTTTTTGGATTCTTATACGGCCCTGGCTGGCGCCCGCGTTGGCCCGCCGCCACGGGGCTTTCAGGCAATCGGCAGCAGATTGGCACACTTCGTGCGTTGTGAAACGCACAGGGAGGGCGCCCTGATTTCCGATGGCAATCCGTGGCAAGCCCGTCCCCTTTGGCACTCGCCTATCGAGTGCGTGAAGAGTGCGCGGCGCGGGGCAGCGCACCGGAGTTAGCTTCGCTGAGGTGAAACATGATGCTGTTCGACGATTTGAGAGATAACGAGTGGGCGCTGGTCGAGGCTTTGTTCTGCGCCGAACCGGCGCGCAGCGAACGGCGCGGTCGACCGCGCGTGGAAGCTCGGGCGGTGGTCAACGCCGTGCTTTGGGTGTTGTCGACAGGCGAAGGCTGGTCCAAGTTGCCGGGCCGCTACCCGTCCCCCCCGACTTGCCGCCGGCGCTTCGACGAGTGGCAAGCCGATGGCACGCTCGCTGAAATTGTGAAACGGCTTGGCACGAGCGGCCGCGAAATCTCGCTGCGCGGCCGGATCGGCGCAACGGCCGCGAAACCGCCGGCACCGCCGAGCCGCGACCGCCTACGCGGCGCGTTCTGGACCAATCCGGAATCGTGGCGCGCGCCGGTCAAGATGGCCTGACGCGAAACTACGCGGTCACCGGGCGCCTGTAGGCGCCCGGTTTTTTATCCAGCCGACTTTCCACGATTGCGTGCGCGCCCACGACCCGCCAGCATTTGACGGTCGCCGCGAGACGCTGTCTTCTCCGCTTCGCGCGCCCCTTTCGTCGCGCCTCCCGCACCACCGCCACAGCGCTCCTTGCGCGCTGCCTCAGACTGCCAAACTACCCGATAGCTCCGGGTGAAACATCCATTTACTATTAATTACAGCGTGCTTTCGTCCCCCGGCATACGTTAATACTTATGCAAACAGGCCTTGAGTCGAGGGGCTCGAGGTTGAGGGGGATTTCGGAATGAAACCAATGTCACTGGTGTTGTGCGGCATTGTGATTTCATCGATGGCCGCGCCCGCAATTGCGCAACAACGCCCGCAAGGGTGGAACTGGCGCCCGGACCGCCAAGCCACGCTGGAAGCGTGGCAGCAGAGCGAGGCCCATAATCGCGACTTCACGCCGCCGACGCCGCGTGGCGATCTGCGCGGCGATATCGCCAGCAATGTGCGGGCACGGCCCGACGCGCCGCGTGAGGATCAGCGGCGGCGTTGATTTGCCAAGTCGCCGCTCGGACGGCGCGTCGCGCGACGCGGTGCCCAGTATCTTGCATTGCGCACTTACGATCGGGGAACCACCGGACGCGGCACCAGTCTGACTCAACGCCATTAGCACAGCGTGGCAGTAGTAATTCCGGTATGCCCGTATCTTCGTGATACGGGCTTTTTTTCGCCCTCGAGGCGTTGATGGCATGAAAGGCGCGCAACGGCAACGACCTGCGCGGATCGCGTCGCCGCCTTGTCGATGGGAAGCCGAGATTCGCCCCGGGACGCGCACGGCGACCGGTCGACGTCAGCGACGGCCCGCCGAGGGAGTGACATGCCCGGGCGGACAGTGACTCAGTTCGGATAAGCGATGAACCTTGAGCTAAGATCTGACTTCGGCTGTCGCGGCGGACTGCGGTTCGGCCGCGCCGAGAACATAATCGTTCATGCGTTGCGCTGTCCATGTGAGCAGACGCTCGTCGTGTTCGAGGCGCGCAAACTCCGCTTTGCCGCGTTCGGTGAGCACCGCGATGTCGACGGGAGCATGAAAGCCTGGCGCCGGTGCGACGGTTCGCTGACGAACGGTGTCCATCAGCCCCAGCGCGCGAAGATATTGGAAGACACCCGGCCTTCTGGCCCAGGGAACCTGACGATATTGCGCTCGCCGCAGCGCTTCAAGTACCGCTTCGTTGGAATACGTGGTCATCTCACTTCTTTCTTAAAGTGCAGCTATGACACATTCATGCCCACGCGTCACTGCGCCACCGGCGACGCGCGTAGCACCCGCTCCTGGTCGGAAGCTCGCCGCCTGTCTGACGGCGGATTTCCGCCAGGTGCTGCCTGGTCTCGTTTTCGGAACCCCCGTCAGAACGGCATGTTAGCGTTCTCTCCATGAACCGACGATGCAACCGCCGCGGCGCGATGGCAGGCCCGTGGATTTGTCCCGAAAGACATACGTTACCCCATTTAAATTGATTCTATTCACTTTATTAGCGCTTTTTTTTGCAGCAATCGTGCTATGGAAACGTGCGCGCCGGCCGCTCATCGTCTGCATGATCGCGCTGTTCTGGCTACTCGCGGCCGGCTGGCTAACCGCGCCACTGCTCGATCTGGCGCAGCCGCAACGACAAAGCGCCACGGCCGCCACCTTTGCGCCACGCACCGCGATCATCCTGCTCGGCGGCGGCACGGTCTACGACCACGACCACGTGCTGGTGCCACCGCGCGACGTCCTCTCGCGCATCGAGGTCAGCGCGCAGAACTACGCGGCCTGCAAGCGCACGGCGAGCACGTGCCGGGTGATCGTCAGCGGCGGCAATCCGCAGCGGCATAGCGCGACCGAAGCCGACACCTACCTGCCCTATCTGCTGCGTCAGCAGGTGGCGCGCTCGGACATCGTGCTCGAGCAACGCAGCCGCACGACCTATGAGAACGCGCGCAACGTCTCGGTTATTGTCGGTCAATCACATTACGACACGTTGATACTCGTCACCTCCGCGTATCACATGCCGCGTGCGCTGCTCGATTTTCAGCGCTTCGGCGTCGAGCCGCAGCCGCAGATTTCGAGCGCGCGGCGCGCGCGGATCGGCGTGCTGCCGCGCTTCGCCAATCTCGTGGCCGCGGAGATAGCGTTGCATGAGCTAATCGGCCTCGCGCAATTTCACCTATATCGCGCGATCGGCTGGTTCTGACGAACGATGTAGGCCGCTGCGCTCTCGCACTCGAGGACGTCGCGGTTTATTCAACCAGCGCCCGGTTATTACAAAACGTAACAAGTGTTGAGCACGGTTACAAAGCCATCGGCTGGAGAAGAGTTTGCTCGATAGAATGCATTGTCTTTCCCACTGGACAGGCAATACTCGGGTCCACCACCATTCTACGGAGGTAACGATGAAGAAAGTGTCCATGGCGATCCTGGTTTCCTTGTGTGCCGCAGCCGGCGCGGCTCACGCGCAGGACAACGGCATCACGACGAGCACCGATCCGGCGAAGGCCGCCGACGTCGAGCAGCGTGCGCAAGATTTGCAAAACCGCGAGCAGTCGATGGGAAGCGCACCGGCCGCGCCGGCCAAGCATCACAAGATGGCTCCGCATCATCCGAAGAAGGGTGCCGACGCGTCGGGCACCTGAACGACTTCGCGGATTTCGCCTCGCGGCCTCGTCGTGAAGGTGAAAAAGCCGAAGCTGGCAGCGCCCGTTTCGGCTTTTTTTATTTGTGCGACCCGCTCGCTGCTGGCAAGGCACTCCGAGCGTGCACCGGCCTGGCAAGCCGCCGGCGCTCTGCTCTCTGTATGCTAAAGTCGCGCACCGACCGGCGAGCCGCCGGCATCCCCTAACCCGTGCGCACCCTGGTGCGGAGGACAGCATGAGCAACATCCAGCTTGATATCGAATGGACCGAAGCAGCATCTCGCAAGATCGAAAAACTGATGCCGCGTGGCGGTCAGGAAGCGTACCTCGCGCTGCCGCCCGTCGAATGCCTGCCGATGGAAGGCGACGTGCTGTTTCTCGGCCCGGCTGGCAAGCAGGAGCCGTTCATTGTCGCGGAGCGCCAGTATCACCATGACGGCGACGCCGACTGGACCATCATCCTGATTCTCGATGTCCCGCAAGCAACCCACTGATCGCTGACGGCGCGCCGGCGGCCTCAGGGCCGCCCCACCTGTCCAGCGTGTCCGCGCGCCGCTGACGCCCGCGCCCGAATTCAGGCGATTTTCGACACCACGCGAATCTCCGCGTGCTCGATCCAATCCGCGGCCGCCTTCTTATAAGCCTGGATATGCGCGGATTTCGCATGCGCCGCGAGCGCATCCTGGCTTTCCCACCGCTCGATGAACACGAACCGGCGCGACTCCTGCACGTCGCGCCAAAATCCGCCCGGCAGAGCAGTGCCAAGCCCGCCGCCCGAATGGCCGCATCAGCGCCTACAGCGGCACTAGCATGTGAGCACCGTCGGCCTGGAGTTTGGCGGGCGACCACTGGGCGCCCTGCTACCCTCGGCGTGGTACGGTAACTCATTGCGATTGAGAATCGGTTTCGCGCGTGGCAAGCGCGCGGGACGCTCCGGCGCATTACCGCAACGGATTGCCGCACGGCCCTAGGCAGCCGTTTTGCAGACAATTTTCGCGCCCATGCGTTTGTGATAACCCGCACATTGTCGCGCGCTGCAAACTGCTAGACTCATTTTGACCAATTCGCCGGAGTCCAGCGTGGCTGGCACCGCCCTCCGTGTTCGCGGGACACATTCGTTTCGTTCCGGCGGCGCTTCGGGTGTGCGAGCGCTACGCGCCGAATGGGTTTGCGTGCCCCTTCATTCCCATGCCGCAACGATCCCATGTCAGCTTTCATGCCCGCTTCTATGCCATCCGTCAGCGAATTGACCGTGAGCGGCCTGCTCCCGCACCTGGTCCGCGGCGAGTCGGGCTGGACCGCGACCTGGCGCGCGTTGACATTGCACAGCGTGTTCCAGCCGGTGCTGTCGGTCACGCATCAGTGCGTGGTCGGCTACGAGGGGCTGTTGCGCGCGTTCGATCCGGTCGGTCTGCCCGTCTCGCCCGAAGTATTGTTCTCGGGCACGCGCTCGGCCGGCGAAGCGCGCGAACTCGATCGCATCGCGCGCTGCCTGCATGTGGCGAACTTCATGGAGCAAGGCATCAGCACCGGGTGGCTGTTTCTGAACACGCGCCCGCAGGTGTTCGAAACCGGCTGGCCGCAGCGCGCTTTCATCGACGAGTTGTCCGCGCATTTCGGGCTGCCGCAGGAGCGCATCGTGATCGAAGTGCTCGAGCAGCCCGCCGACGATGAATCCGCCGTCGCCAGCATGCTCGCCGCCTCGCAGCCGCGCGATTTTCTGATCGCGATCGACGACTTCGGCACCGGCTTCTCGAACTTCGATCGCGTGTGGCGCTTCCGCCCCGACATCGTCAAACTCGACCGCTCGCTCGTCGCGCGCGCGGGCAAGCGCGAGGGCGACGAATCGATGATCAGCCATCTGATCGCGATGCTGCATCAGTCGGGCACGCTCGTGCTCGCCGAAGGCGTCGAAACCGATGAAGAGCTGATGATCCTGATGCAGGCCGACGTCGATTTCGTGCAGGGGTTCTGGTTCGGTCAGCCAGAGAGCAGCGTGCTGGCCGCCTGCACGAAGGTGCCTGCGCTCGTCGCGTCGATCTGGAGCAAGTTCGCCGAATACGAGCGTGCGAACGCCGGCCACCAGCGGCTCGGGTTCGAGGGCTTCGCGGAAGCGGTGCTGGCCGCCGCCGACACCTACAAGGCGACCGGTGACCTCGAACAGGCCGCGCAAAAGGTCTGGCATCTGCCCGAAGCGCGCCGCGTGTTCCTCACCGACGGCCTGGGCGAGCAGACCCAGCCTTCGGTGACGGCGGCGTCGGTCCCCCCGCCTCCGAAGCGGCTCGCGCCGCTCTATACGGAGACGCGCAGCAACTGGTCGCGTCGCGCGTATTTCCGGCACGCGCTCGCGGCGCCGGGCCGCGTCGCGATGATGGGGCCGCATTATTCGCTCGCCGATGGTCAGGACTGCTACACCGCGGCGATCGCGTTCGAGCGCGACGGCACGCACGTGCTGTGCGTCGACTTCGTGCCGGAGGCGTCGCCGCCGGATGTGCGCACCGGCAGACGCGGCGCGAGACGTTAGCGAGCCACGCCGCTACTCGTGCATGCGGCCGCGCCCCGACTTGACCTCGCTGCGCCTGGCCTTGCTGTCGAGCCGCCGCAGGTTCGACGCGCGGGTCGGCCGCGTCGCGACCCGATGCTTGCGGGTCACGCTGACGCTTTCGATCAGTTCATCGAGCCGCGCGAGCGCCGCCGCGCGGTTCATCTCCTGGGTCCGATGCTCCTGCGCCTTGATGATCACGACGCCGTCGCGCGTGAGCCGGTGGTCGGACAGCGCGAGCAGACGCATCTTCAGCACTTCCGGCAGCGACGAGGCACGCACGTCGAAACGCAGATGGATCGCGCTCGACACCTTGTTGACGTTCTGACCACCCGCCCCCTGCGCGCGCACGGCGGTCAATTCGATTTCGTTGGGCGGGACCGGATAGCGGGATGTCATGGGTGGTCGGCAAGGAAGATGCGTCAGTGTACAAGCGCTCGGCGCGAGATGCCCGAACTCGCGGGAAGGCGGCGGAGCGCCCGGCGGCACCGGCTCGCGAACGCTACGAAAAAAACCATTTGCGTCGGCCCGACCGGTTCATCGATACTGGTTCTTTCGCTTACGACGTAAATTCATATGAAAATCCGTCCCGGTTTCGTGCTCGAACTGGCCGTCAACTTTCTGCTGCCGTGGCTTGCTTACCGGCTCGCGTTGCCGCGGGTCGGCGAGACCGGCGCGCTAATCGCGTCCGCCGTGCCGCCGCTCGTGTGGAGCGCGATCGAACTCGCGCGCTTCAGGCGCGTCGATGCGCTCAGCGTGATGGTGGTGGCGGGCATCGTGCTGTCGGTCGCGGCCATGGCGCTCGGGGGCAGTCCGCGCATGCTGCTGTTGCGCGAGTCGCTGGTGTCCGGCGCGGTCGGCGTCGTGTTCCTGCTGTCACTGCCGATGCGTCGTCCTCTGATCTTCTACCTCGCGCGCGCGACGGTCGCGCGCGAAATGGAAGGCGGCGCCGCGCATTTCGAGGCGCTATGGCGCGAGCGCCCCGGTCTCGCCACCGCGATGCGAACCATGACGCTCGTGTGGGGCATCGGGCTGACCGCCGAAACCGCGCTACGCGCGTGGATGGCGCTGACGTGGCCGATCGAACGTTTCCTCGTCGTGTCGCCGTTTATCGGCTACGGCATCTACGCGGGACTCGCGCTGTGGACACTGTGGTATCGCAGGACGATGCGCAGCCGCGTCGAGGCCATCGAGCGGGCGAGCGGGGTTGCCGGTTGAGCGCCGCTCGCACCACAAGTCCGCCACTTCGCTTTTTCTGCCTGCTGCCGCGCAATCAACGCGATGCTTCGGCAATCCGCGCGGCCAGCCCCGAATCACGCTGCGTCGGCGTCGCGATCGCCTGCGCGAGCACGGCCCGCGCGCCGATCACCTCGACGCGTTCGCGCGCGCGAGTAATCGCCGTATACACGAGCTCACGCGACAACACCCGGCTGAACGCCGACGGCAGCACCAGCACCGCCTGCTCGAACTCCGAACCTTGCGACTTGTGGACCGTCAGCGCGAACGCGGTGTCGTGCGGCGGCAGCGCGGCCGGCGACACCGCGCGCACACCGCCGTCGCCGGTGCGGAAGTACACGCGCAGCGCGCCACCCGCGCCCGGCAGCGCAATGCCGATGTCGCCATTGAACAGACCCAGCGCGTAATCGTTGCGCGTCACCATCACCGGACGTCCGGCAAACCACTGCGCGCCGACCGCGAGCGTGACGCCCGCGGCGCGGCGCACCTCAGCCGCCATCGCCGCGTTGACCTGATCGACGCCGCGAGGTCCGAGCCGCGTCGCACAGAGGATGCGGAAGCGGTTGAGCGCGTCGAAGAGCGGCACTGGATCGGGCGTATCGACTGCGAGCGCCCTGGCAAGCGCGTCGGCGTACGGCGCGAAGCCACCGGCAAGTCTTGCGGTGGTGCGCTCGGCCAGCGTCGTGTGAGCGTCCTCGTGCAGCGCCGCGGCGCAGACTTCGGTCGGGTCGATCTGCAATACGTCGAGCGCCGCGCTCGGTGAGCCGTTGCGAATCGCGACGGACAAACGGCCGATCGGCGACTCGAGGCCGAACCGGTAGTTGCGCTCGAGCCAGACGACGCAGTCCGCGAGCGGGTTACGTTCGATCGCCGATCGCTTATCGCGATCCGCCTGCTCGCCAGTCGCCGATGTCACGCCGTCACCGAACAGATCGCCCGACGCGGGCGACTCGAAGGTTTGCGGCGTCTCGGGCGGCGCAAATAAATCGTCCAACGGTGCTTCATCGATTTCACGCAACGCGCGCGGCAAAGCCCGCGCGAGCCGCGCCTCGTCGATGTCGAGCGCCTGCGCGACCCGTCGCAATCCGCTCCCGCTCAACGCCGGCCGCGCGCTGAGTTCGGCGAACACCGCGCCGGCTTCGACCGCGGCGAGCTGGTCCTTGTCACCGAGCATCACGAGCCGCGTTTGCGGCCCGATCGCGTCGAGCAGATGCGTGGCCATCGCCACGTCGATCATCGACGCCTCGTCGATCACGACCACGTCATACGGCAACGGATTATCGCGATGATGCCGGAAGCGCCCGCCCGGCCCCGACCCCAGCAAGCGATGCAGCGTGTACGACGTCTGCGGCAAACGCGCGGCGAGTTCGGGCGGCAGGTCGCCCGCGCGCGCGAGCAACGCTTCCTGCATCCGTTGCGCCGCCTTGCCGGTCGGCGCCGCCAGCGCGATGCGCAAATCGGCCCGCGCATCGAGCAGACACGCAAGCACGCCGACCACGGTCGTAGTCTTGCCGGTTCCCGGGCCGCCGCTGACGATCGTCAGCCGCCCCGACAGCGCCATCACGGCCGCGACGCGTTGCCAGTCGACGTCGTCGTCTCGCGGCGGACCGAAGTAGCGCAGCAGGCGTTCGCGCAAAGCGGCGGGGGCGGGGGCGGTGTCCGCGTCGGCCTTCGCGGTGCTCGCCTCGCCCGTCGCATGCGCGACCAGGGCGTGGGCCAGGCGCCGCTCGTAGTCGTAGTAGCGCGCGAGATAGAGACGCCCCTGCGCGTCGATCACGAGCGGGCGCAACGCCGCCGCGCCCGCCGCGTCCGCTGCGCCATCGCTTGCCATGCCGCTCGCGAGCAGCGCCGCGCGCACTTCGGCGCTCGACGCGTCGAAGCGGCGCGCGAGCGTCGCGAGCGGCACGCACACGTGCCCTTCGGCGGTCGCGCGGCTCGCGGCGAACGCGCCGCGCGCGGCCCACTTCACCACCTCGGTCGATGCGCCACCGCGCCGCGCGAGCATGCCGATACGGCGCGCGAACCCTTCGGCGAGCGCGATGCTGAAATCGGCCGGCGCGGGCAGGTTGACGCCGATGTCTTCGAGCCCGAGCGGCGCGGCCGCGCGCTCATCAAGCGTGCCGGGCGTGCTCATGCGCCACCTCCGATCATCGCCGCGTCGAGCAGCGCCACCAGTTCGAACGGCGCACGCCGCCTGTGCACACCGGCGGCACCGTCGACATCGCGCCAGTCGGGCCGCACGCCGCGCACGAACAGATACAGGTAGCCGCCGATATGCGTGTCGTATGCATAGTCGCGCACGCGCGTCTTCAGATAGCGATGCAGCGCGACCGTATAAAGCAGCGCCTGCAGGTGGTACGCGTGACTCGCCATCGCCGTTTCGAGCGGCGCGGCCGCGTAGTCGGCGGCGGTGTCGCCGAGATGGTTCGACTTCCAGTCGACGATCCAGAAGCGGCCGTCGTGCTCGACGATCATGTCGATAAATCCTTTGACGAACCCTCGCAGCACGCCAGGCTCCAGCGCGACGTCGGGATAGCCGTATTCGATCAGCAGCTCGCGCAGCGCCGGAAAATCCAGCGACGGCGCCGCGAACAGAAACTCGAGTTCGTTCAGGCGCCGACGCGGATCGAGCCGCGCGAGCGTCATGCCCGGCACGAGTTCGGTCGAGACGACATCGGCGATCAGCCGATGCATCATCGCGGGCAAGCGCGCGGCGAGCTCGGGCGCGGCCGGCGCCGGACGCTCGCGCAGCGCGCCGCGGATCGCGTCGGGCCAGGTGCGCGCCTCGGTGAAATCGGCGAGTTCGAACATCCGATGCAGGCAATCGCCGGCCGCCGCGCCGCGCGGGAACCCGAGGATGTCGTCGTCGGCATGCGCCGGGGCGCTCGACGCGGCGAGCGGCGTGAGCAGCGGCGCGGCGGGTAGCGCGTCGGCGATTTCATCGTGGTCGGGCCGCACGTCTTCCTGCGGCGCGTGCGCGTGGGCATCCGCGCTCCTGCCGCCGGCCGCGATCAGCCCGCTGAAACTTGCCATGCGCCACTGATCGCGCAACGGCCGCCGATTCGCGCGCGCGTGCAGATGCGTGCCCTGATCCCGCAGACTTTCGAGCGGCACGCGGCGCGTCACTTCGGGCAGCGCCCGCAACGTGACCGGTCCGCCCGCGAGCGCCTGCCAGCTCGCCGCGAGCGCGGCTTCGTCGGGCGGCTCGGCGAGCCAGGCGTCGAACGTGTGGCCGCTGCCGCCGACGAGCCAGTTCAGCACGCTGCGCCGCGACTCCTTCGTCGAGCGCGACGACAGATACGTGCCCGCGACCAGGTAGCAGCGATACACCGCGCGCGTGAGCGCCACATAGACGAGCCGCGCGCGTTCCGCCGCCTGCTCGCGCACCGCGTAACGCGAGGCGCGCTCGGCTTCCTCTTCGTCGCAACCGTAGTGCAGCACCGCGTCGCCGCTGTCGTCGTGATACTCGCGCGCATCGGGCAAGCCCGACGAGGGCGGCTCGCGCAAGCCGCCATCGTTCAGAAACGGACAGAACACGACCGCGTATTCGAGTCCCTTCGATTTATGGACCGTGACGATCTGCACGAGATTGCGATCCGACTCGAGCCGCAGTTGGGCCTCGTCACCGCCGCCCTGCTCGCGCTGCGCGGCGAGCCAGCGCAAGGTAGGCGCGATGCCGGGCTGGGTGGCCGCGCGCGCCTGTACGAGCTCGGCGAGATGGTTCACGTTGGTCAGCCGACGCTCGCCGTCGACACCCGCGACGAGCCGCTGCGCGACGCGCAGCTCGCGCACCAGCGTGCGCCACATCACCGCGAAGCCGCGTTCGTGCCACAGCATCCGGTAGCGCGAAAAACGCTCGACCCAGCCCATCGCGTCGGCGGCGTCGAGCGCTGGCGCGGGTTCATCAACGGCCGCGGCCGCGGCCGCGGGCGCATCGGCGACCTGCGTGAGACGCCACAGCGCGGCGGCATCGAGCCCGAGCCAGTCGGTGGCGAGCGCGGCGCGCAGGCGACGCAGATCGCCGGGCGTGTCGATGGCGGCGAGCACGCGCTCGATCTGCTCGGCGTCGAGCGTCGCGAACACCGACGCCTGCGCAAGCTCCACGCTGCCGACGCCCCACGCCGCGAGCACGCGTTTGACGAGGCTGCCCTGCTTGTGCGTCTGCACGAGCACGGCGATATCGCCCGGTGCGAGCGGCTTGTCGCCGATCGTCACGACACCTTCGCGCGCCCCTCGCAAAAGCCGCACGATCTCGGCCGCGCACGCTTCGCTCGCGGCGCGCTGCGCGCTGCGTTTGTCCAGCGGCGTTGCGCCGCGCGGCAACGTCCAGATGCGGAAGTCGCCGCCGCTCGCGTCGGGATCGGTAAACGGCGCGCGGCGCCGCTCGCCCGCACGCACTGGCTGATAGTCGAGCCCGTCGAGCACGAACGCCTGGCGGTTCGCTTCGAAGATGCGGTTGCACGCCTCGACGATCGGTGCGGTCGAGCGCTGGTTGACCGCGAGCGTGTAGCACGCGGACGCCGACTCGCGCGCCGCGAGATACGTATGCAGATCCGCCGCGCGAAAACTGTAGATCGCCTGCTTCGGATCGCCGACGAGGAACAGCGGTCCCGCCGGCGCGAAGATGCGGCTGAAGATCGCGAATTGCAGCGGATCGGTGTCCTGGAACTCGTCGATCAGCGCGGCCGGATAGCGGCTACGCAATGCATCGGCGAGCCAGGCATGCGCGGCCAGTGCGCGATACAGATTCGCGAGCAGATCGTCGAACGATACAACGCGGCGCGTGCGCTTGCGCGCCACCAACTCGGCCGGCGCGTAGTCGAGCCATGTCTGCACCAGCGCGAGCCAGCGCGCGCGCTGCGCGGCCTCGGCGGCGACCACGGCCGCGGCCAGCGCGTCGGCATGCTCGAAGAACGGATGTGCGGGCGGCTCGAACTTGACCTTGGTTGCCTTCTTCAACGCCGACGCCATCAGCTTCAGCGCGGCGCGCGGCGGCGGCGCATGGCAATCGCCCTGCGCGAAGTAGTCGGTCCACGCGGCGATCGCGGCGCTCACGTGATCGGGCTTGTGCGTGGTCTTGCTCAGGCGCTCCTGTGCCTCGGCCAGTAGCGCGACGATCGCGTCGCGTTCGGCCCGCCAGATCGCGCACGCGACATCGAAGCCGGCCTGCGGATCGGCGCTTACGCCGGCCGCGTCGACGCTGCCCCAGCGCAATTGCGCGAGCGGCTTTTTCAGGCGCCGTGCCAGCTGCTCGTCGAGCGACGCGGGACCGGCGCGCTTGGCCACCAGCCACGCGGCGAACGCCGGATGCGCATGTGCGACCGGCTCGACCTGCTCGCGCCAGAAATCGGCGGCGAGTTCGAAACGCAGCGCCGCGTCGTCGGCTTCCATCTCGAACGCGAATGGCATCGCGGCCGCGAACGGCGCTTCCTGCAAGGCGCGCTGACAGAACGCGTGGATCGTGTGGATCGCGGCCTGATCGAACGTGCGCAGCGCGCGGCGCACGACCTTCAACGCGGCCTCGCGCTCGATACCGCGCTCCGGCGCGAGCGTCGTTTCGAACAGCCGGCGGATGAACGGATCGTCGCCGTCGTCGTCCATCTCGATCGCGCGATGCAGTTCCGCGAGACGGCCGCGTATGCGCTCGTGCAGCTCCGCGGTCGCGGCCTTCGTGAACGTGACGACGAGAATCTGATCCGCGTTCAGGTTCTTTTCCAGCAGCAGCCGCACGTACAGCGCGCAGATGTTCCACGTCTTGCCGGTGCCCGCCGACGCTTCGATCTGGTTCACGCCGTCGAGCGGACATGCGAACACGTCGAGTTCGTCGGCGGCGAGGCTTTGATGGCGCAGCGCGTCGCTCATGAGGCGCTCCGCAAATGCTGGATCAGTGGCTTGAAGACGATCGCGGCGAGGCTGCCGAACGGTTCGTCGAGCGTGAGCGGTGTGCCGCGCAGCGCGATGCGCAACGCGGGGTCGTCGGATTCGCCGCGCACGCGGTCGTTGACCCATACGCCTTGCGCCGCCGATTCGCTTTCGCTGAGCCGCGCCCATGCGCTTTTCGGGAAAAAGCGCAGCGGCAGCCGGCGGCCGGCATTGAAGAGCGCAGCCAACGGCGCGAGTTCGTCGAGCGGAGCCGCGACGGGCGCGAGCTCGAAGCTCTCGTTGCTGCCGTGCCATACGGTGCGGCGCGGGCCGTCCGGCTGCGCCGCGCAATAGACCAGATGCGCGAGCCACGCGGACAGATAGTCGCGCGCGCTGGCTTTGGCATAACGAAAGATCACTTGTCCCGTTCCGGTCAGCAGGTTCAACGTGCCGCGCAATTGCAGCGGCGTTTCGGCGGACTCGCGCAGCAGCGCGTCGTAGTCGCCAAACAGGGAGACGGCGCTGTCGGTGCCAGCGCCGCCTTGCGGCCAGCGCGGCGAGACGTCGAGCACGAACGGCAAGCGCTCGACGCCCGCGGCCACTTCGCGCCGCACGCTTTGCGCCAACTGCCGCAGCGCGGACAGCTCGCGCGCGCGCCAGACCGCGCCGGTCGCGCCGCCGGGCAACTCGGGGCTCGCCTCGGCGACGCGCTGCACGCGGCTGTAGATCACCTCGTCGTCGGTGCCGGCGTCTAGCAGGACCGGCAGCAGGCGCTCGGCGAGTGCGTCGCGGCCCGCATAGTCGAGATCGAACGGCTCGGTGTCGAGCAACTCGCCCTGCGCATCCGACAACGCGATTCCGAGCCGGTCGCGCAGCAGTGCGCGCGCCGGATGACGCCAGAAGCGCACGAAGTCGTCGAACTCCACCTCGTGCATATCTTCCGGCGGCAGCGGTTGATCGAAGAACGGCGTGGCGGCGGCATGCTGCGGTTCGGCAAGCAGCGTGGCCAGCTCGGCGCGATTGGCGTCGTAGGTGAACAGGTCGGGCTTCGCCGCGAAGTAGTCCGACGCGAACGCCTGCAACGGATGCTCGACGATGAACTCGCGCCGCGCGCTGTCGACCCCGGCCGGACTCGCGTCCTCGCCCGCCGACACCTGCGCGAGATGATCGAGCAGTTCGTCGACGAGCGCGGCCGGCGGCAGCGGCGCGTTATCGCGAATGCTGCGGCCGGTGTAGGCGATGAAGAGCCGCTCGCGCGCGGCGAGCAGCAGATCGAGGAACAGATTGCGCTCGTCGTCGCGGCGCTGACGGTCGCCGGCCTTGCCAAACGCGGCCATCAGGTCGAACTCGTCGGCACGCGCGAGCGACGGCAGCACGCCGTCGTCCATGCCGAGCAGGCAGACCACGCGGAACGGCAAACCGCGCAAGCTCGTCAGCGAAGAAAACGTCACGCTGCCCCACGGCACGCCGCCGCGTGCGGGGTCATCGAGCGCTTCGGTGAGCGCGGTGCGCACCACCGAGGCCGGCAGCAACACATCATGCGCGCCGGCCTGCATCGCGGCGCTCATCGCATCGAGCGCGTCGCGCACGGCCGCGAGCGAATCGGCGAACTCGACGCCGCCGTCGAAGCACTGCCCGAGCGTTTCGAGCAGCAGTTGCGACCAGTCGGACGGCGTGCGCTCGATCGCGCAGCTCGCCGCGAAGCTGTCGATGTCGTCGACGAAACGCGACAGACGGCCGAGCAGTTCAGCATCCGAACCGCCCGCGCCTTCGACCGGCAGCCACGCATCGACCGGCTCGCCGCCTGCCGGCATCGCGTAGCCGAGGTACAGGCGCGTCAGCGCATCGGCGAACGTATGACGCGCGACCGGTACGTGCTCGCCGACCGGTTCGAGCGGCGCGAGCCCGCGCCGCGCGCCGGCGGCCGCGAGCCATTCCTGCGCGGCTTCGAGCGAATTCGCATCGATGCCGTAGCGCACCGCGACCGCGTCGACGCGCAGCCATTCGATCAGATCCGGCGCGCCGACGCTGCGCTCGGGCAGCGCGAGCCAGTCGAGCAACAGACGCGCGACCGGATTGGCCTGCGACGGCGGCAGGCCGGTAATGCGGTACGGAATGCGGCGCGTGTCGCCGGCGGGCGTGGTGCCGAACACCGCATCGATCAGCGGACCGGCTGCCGCGAGATCTGACACCGCGACCAGCACGTCGGACGGCTGCAGATCGTCGAATTCGTCGAACCAGCCGAGCAGGCGATCGTGCAGCACTTCGAGCTGCCGGGACAGGCTATGACAGACGTGCACCTCGATACCGCGCTCGATAGGCAACTCGTCGGCATCGGCCTCATTGCGCAAAGCGAGGATGCCGTTCTGCACGGCGGCGAGCCAGCTCGGCTCCGGGTTTTCGGTGAAGTCGCCGGTCTCGGCCGATGCGGCGCTTTCGGTCAGCTCGTGCAGCATATGCAGCTGCGCCTGAGTCTGGCGGCCCCATTCGGCGAGCAGCGGATGACCGACTTCCTGATAGTCGAGCTGCCCCGCCGCGTCGAGTGCCTGCACGCGCCCTTCGCTGACCACGTCGAACCAGAACTCGCGGCACGGGTTCATCACGTACAGACGCACGTCGATCCAGCGCGACAGCGCACGCAGCAACGCGATATGCAGCGGCGGCATGGTCGGCAGCGCGAACACGCTGACCGCCTCGGGCCATTGCGCGTTCGAGATCGCATCGAGATCGAGCGCCGCGATTTCATCGAGGAACCGATACGCGGGCGGCAGCGCGGCCGCGGATGTTTGCGCATGACCGCCGGCTTGCGCGAGCTCGGCGAGCACCGCGCGCCACAGCGCCGCCTGCCAGCGCTCGTCCTCGCGCGCCGCGTCGCTCGCGCCGGTCAGACGCGGACCGGTGTCGTCAGCCGCGCCGCTCGCGAAGATCGAGCCGCCCTTGTGCCATTGCAGCAGCCATTCGGGGCGATAAGTCAGATAGTGATCGAGCACGGTCGCGACGCGCCGCGCGAGTTCGTAGCGCATCGACGCGTCGGCCGCATCGAGATAGGCGCGCAGACGCGGCGACGCGTTCCACGGCAGCGCTTCGTCTGAGTCGTCGAGCAGCCGGTAGCAGCGCCACACGAGCCGGTCCGGCGCGAACGGCGAATGCTTCGGCACCTCGATCACGCCGCCGATCTGCGCCCACAGCCATTGCGCGAGATAACCAAAGTTAACGTTCGCGCAGATGCCCTGGCGCGCGGCGATATCGAGCTCGAGCCGCCGGCGCACGGCCGCGCTCGGCACGATCACGGGCCGCGCGGTCCACGGATCGGACGGCGCTTGCGCGAGGTCGCCGAGCAGCGCGCCCACCAGCGTTTCGTAGCGGTTCGAGTAGAAGAGCTGAAGCATGGATTCCAGATCACATTTGGCACGCTGATGGCCCGCGAGCGATGCGCGCGAGCCACGGCGGACATTGAAGCGACAGCATAACAAACCCATCCCCAGGGCATAACCTGGCCGAATGGACGAGGTCAGAACGCGCGCAAAATCAGTTAGACTCGACGGCAGTTTCGCGCTGTCTTTCCAACTGCGGTTTTCTCGGTGAATGGATTCAGGTAGTCGATGCGCTATTCGGTCGAAATAAGAAAATTCCTTTATAGCCAGTACTTTTATGGCGGCCTGCGCATCGCGGTCGGCGTGTCGTTACCGGCCATCCTGTGCCTGATCGTGTTTCACAATCGTGACCTCGGCTTCACGATCGCGACCGGCGCGCTCGGCGCCTGCGTCGTCGACATGCCGGGCCCGCTCAAGTACAAGCACAACGAGATGCTGGCCTGCTCGGTGATCGGCTTTCTGTCCGCGCTCGCCACCGGCCTCGCCACCGTCAATCCGCTCGCGCTGTGGTGCACGGTCGTGCCGCTCACGTTCGTGCTGTCGCTAATCGTCGTGTACGGCAATCGCTGGCCGCAGATCAGCTTCGCGACGCTGTTCATGATGATCATGACGCTGGAGGAGCACTTCACGCCCTTGCAGGCGCTCGTCAACGCGTCGTGGATCCTGCTCGGCGGTCTCTGGTACACGTACTGGTCGACCTTCGTGAGCCGCTGGATGATGCATCGGATCGAGCAGCAGGCGCTCGCCGAAAGCGTGTTCGCGTGCGCGGACTATCTGCTCGCGCGCGCCGCCTTCTACGATCTCGACAACGATCTCGACGAGTGCTATCGCAACCTCGTCGACAAGCAGATCTCCGCGGTCGATCGCCAGGACGCCGCGCGCGACATGGTGCTGCGCAATCTGCCCAGGTTGAAGCGCGGCAAGCTCGAACCACGCCGCGCGATGCTCTACAACCTGTTCATCAATAGCGTCGATCTGCATGAGCTGTTCGTCGGCGCGCAAACCGATTACACGCTCGTGCGCAGCACGTTCGGCGGCTCCGATCTGCTGGTGTTCTATCGCGATCTGATCCGCAAGGCGGCCGAAGATCTCGAGGAGATCGGCCTCGCGGTGCTGCAGAACCAGGCGCCGCGCATGCGCGTGAACGTGAAGGCGGAATTGCGCGCGATCGAGTATGAAATCGAACTGATGCGCAAGCAGGAGCTGCCGACGCAGAACCCGGAGGCGTATTCGGCCGTGTCGTCGAATTTCCGCCGCATCTGGAGCGCCACGCGGCTGATCGACAAGATGCGCCGAAGCCTTGCCAGCGAGCCGAGCCCGACCGAAACCGAACTGCGCATCGACCAGGCGCTGAGCCGTTTCGTGTCGAGCCGGCGCGTGCCGTTCGGGCAGATCCTGTCGAATCTGACGATGGCCTCGCCGAGCTTTCGACACGCGTTGCGCGTGACGATCGCGGTCGCCGTGGGCTTCTGGCTCGGCCGCCTGCTGCCGCTCACGAACGCGTACTGGATCGTGATGACCACCGTGATCATTCTGAAGCCCGGCTACTCGCTGACCAAGCAGCGCAACGGGCAGCGGATCATCGGCACGCTGATCGGCTGCGCGGCGAGCATCGCGCTGACCATCTTCGTGAAGGAGCCGCACATCCTGATGGTCGTGATGTTCGCGTCGATGGTGATGAGCTACAGCCTGCTGCTGTTCAACTACACGGCGAGCGTCGTGTTCACGTCATCGTATGTGCTGCTGCTGTTCCATCTGCTCGCGCCGGGCAGCATGCGCATCATCGGCGAGCGCGCGATCGACACCGTAGTCGGCTGCGCGATCGCGATCGCGGCGAGCCACCTGTTCCCGTACTGGGAGTACCGCTTGATGGGCAAGCTCGTCAACAACATGATCAGCGCGACGCGGCAGTATCTCGAAGCGAGCTGGTGGTGGAGCGGTAAACCGGCCGCGGCGGTGGTCGCGGCCGTGACCGAAGCGGGCGCGCGCGCGCCGGCGGCGGCGATGGCGGATCCGGCGATCGGCTTTGGCGGCCCGGCGCTCGCCGTTGCCGGCGCCGGAGCCGGAGCCGGTGCCGGAGCCGAAGTGGCGGGTGGCGTCGGTGCGCGCGGCGCTGGGCGCGCCGGCGTGGCACAGCCGGTCGCCGACGCCAATGCCGAGGCGAACGCGGGCGAGGCCAGCCATGACACCACCACGATCCGCAACGCGACCGCGCGCCCGGCAAGCGGTGCATCGGTCGCCGCTGCCGCCGCGGCGACCGCGCTCGACCGCGATTACCGTTATCGGCTCGCGCGCAAGAACGTTCACGTTGCGTTCGCGAATCTCGGTCAGGCGTTCCAGCGGATGATGCTCGAACCGAAGTCCGCGCAGAAGTTCGTGCCGGAGTTGAACGGTCTGCTGGTGCGCAGCCATGTGCTCGCGTCGCAGATCACGGCCGCCGCGCCACTGTTGCGCACTTCCGCGCAACAGCAGCACCAGGTCGAGGATATCTCGCTACAGCCGCTGCAGCGCGCTTTGAGCCTCGTGCGCGACAACCTGAGCGCCGCCGAAGCCGGCACCGCGTTGCCCGCCGAGCAGGGCGAGCAGATCAAACTGATGAGTCGCGAGCTCGATGCAATGGTCGTCGAAACGGAGAAATCGCCGGACTATACGGCCGATGCCGTGCATGACACGAAGCTGCTCGCGCATCAATGCAAGCAGATGCTCGCGGCGTCCGCCCAGATTCGCAAAGACGCGAGCATGATCCGGCTACCGGAGGAGTGAAGCAGGAAGCGCGCGGGCGTTATTGCGCGGCGCCGCTCGCCGGTTTCATCGCGGTGGCCGCCGCGGCTGCCTGCGAAGCCACTGGCGGCACCTGCGTGGGCTGGCTGTCGAACTCGTGCTTTTCGCGGATCGCGTTATAGAACAGCGTGGCAATCACCAGCAGGATCGCCACCACGATAAAGACGGAGATGCCAAAGGTCGGATTCTTCTTGCGCGGCGGTCTGGTCATGAAGCGGGCTCGATTCGCGAAGCAGTCGCGGATGGGTCGGAGAAGGCGGCATTCTACGCCCAGTGGGCTTGCACGCGGCTTGCAGCCGGGGGAGCAGTATGGATGCGCTGTGGCGCGTTTACTGTCGACGCAGCAAGCGGCGCTCCTGACCTTAAATGCATCGACCACGTCGCCATCGTAGCGAACCCGTGTTCCGTTCGTTCGTCACCGCCCCATCGCATGTCGCGCGTTAGCCGTTATTTGTGACAGTCACAACCGGCCGCACTGGCAACGCCGTCGAATACTTGATCTGCTCCATCGCAAAGCTCGAACTCACGTCGTACAGCGGCACGGCCGTGATCAACTGTTTGTAGATCCGGTCGTAGTCGTCGATATCGGAGACCACCACGCGCAGCAGATAGTCGGTCTCGCCGCTCATCCGGTAGACCTCGACCACTTCGGGAATATCGCGCACCGCCTGCGTAAATGCGGCGGCCCATGTCTCCGTGTGCTGATTCGTCCGCACCGCCACGAACACCGTGGTTCCGACCCCGAGCTTGCGCGCGTCGCACAGCGCCACCTGCGCGCGAATCACGCCCGCCTCCTTCAGGCGCTGCAGCCGCTTCCAGCAAGGCGTCTGTGACAGGTTCACGCGCTGCGCGAGTTCGGCGATCGGCATCGTCGCGTCTGCCTGCAGCAATTCGAGCAGCTTCCGATCGATGATATCCATACTCATACCACCACCCCTCATAGGAAATTATTCTACTTTTCTGACGGTCGAGGGAATTATATGGAAACTCTTTCTCCGGGCAAACCGGTATAAATATCGATACCGAAAATTGCCGAACTGCAGCGCCCGCGCTGCAATAAAACCATGAGCGACGACCTTCGCGCCACCGCTTTCGAGCACCTTCCCGACTACCTGAAGTCGCTGCCGGACCCGGCCCGACTTGAAGCGGCCGCGTTACCGACACAAACGCTGGGCGAGATCGGGCGCACACCGCTCGAGCGCCTGTGCGACACGCTCGACGCGATGTTCGAAGCCTGCGCGAAATTTCCGGAACCGTCGCATTCGACGTTCTTCGCGCGCACCATGCGGCTCGCGCTCGCCGAGGCGGCCGCGGACCCGGCGCTGCTCGCACCGATGCAACGCGAAGGTTCCGCCGACACCTATCGGCGCCATCTGCTCATCGCCGATCCGCAAGGCCGCTATGCGATTGCCGCGCTGGTCTGGCAGCCCGGCCAGGCGAGCCCCGTGCACGCGCATCACACCTGGTGCGGTTACGCGGTGGTCGAGGGCAAGCTGAGCGAAACGGTCTTCGAATGGGACGACGCGCATCAATGCGCGAGCGCGCTGCGCGCTCAGACGCGCAAACGCGGCGCGGTGTCGTTCGTGCGCGGCGGCCGTGCTGCGATTCATCGGCTTGGCAACAGCAGTGATGCGCCGGCGGTGTCGCTGCATATCTATGGCGTCGAAGGCGCGCGGATCGGCTCGCACGTGAACGACATCGTGCGCATGGCCGACGCGGCGGAGATGGTTTGACGGTTGCACGGCCCCCAAACACACCCCCGCCTCAATTCTTCCCACCCACATCACCCGCCGTCGGAATCTGCGGCGGAATCGGCGCGGTCTGTCCGGTCGTCGGCGGCGCCGGACGCGGTTCGTGCGACACGTCACGGGCGGGCGCAAGCGGCACCTGTGTCGACGCGCGCGCCGACGGGCCAACGACGCCCACCTCATACTCAGCTTCGCGCGGATACTCGTGCGGCCCTTCGCGGTCTCTTTCGCGAGTGGGTTCATGCGCCCTTTGATGGGTTTTGCCGCGCGCGCCGTCCCGCGCCGGCTGCTGCGCCTCGCCATGCGCATGCCGGCTGTCATCGGCACCGGCATTCACAGGCGCGACGAACCCGGTCATCTCATCGTCGCGCAGCGGCTCGCCCTCGCTATCTTTCGACGATGTGTACAGCCGCATCTGCGCGACCGGAATCTCGATGCCGGCCTCGTCCATCTTGCGCTTGAGCCGCAAATTGAACGCGCGCGCGACGCTCCATTGCTGCAGCGGCCGCGTCTTGATCTGCCCTTTGACGACCATCCAGTTCGGATCGAAGCGGTCGAGGCCCCACACTTCGATCGGCCCGAGCATCTCGCGCCGGTAGCGGAAGTCGGCCATCAGCTCCGCGCCGACTTCGCGAATCAACTGCGTGATCTCGTCGACATCGGTCGAGAACGACATGCGCACCTCGAACACCGCGTACGCGAAATCGCGCGACAGGTTCTTCACGATCTTGATCTGCGAGAACGGAATCGCGTGGATCGCGCCCTGCCCGTCGCGCAGCCGCACGGTGCGGATCGACAGATGCTCGACCGTGCCCGCATGCCCGCCATCGACGTCGATCCAGTCGCCGACCGAGATCGTGTCCTCGATGATGATGAAGAGCCCGGTGATCAGGTCGGTCACCAGCGACTGCGCGCCGAAACCGATCGCCAGACCGATCACGCCCGCGCCCGCGAGCAGCGGCGTCACGTTGATGCCGAGGTTCGCGGCGGTGACGATCCCACCGATCGTCATGATCGTGACGAGCAACACGTTGCGCACCAGCGGCAACATCGTGCGGGCGCGCATGCTCGGGCTGCGCGCCTTGTTGCGCGGGCTGCCCGGATTGAGCGTCTCGGTGATCGCGGTGTCGACCAGAATCCACAGCAGCCACGCGATGAACACGGTGGCGACGATCGCCGTCATCGCATGCGCGACGCCGCGCGCCGCCACGTTCCTCTCGATCACCGCGGCCAGCGACACGCCCCACAGACGCGCCGCGGATTCGAAGAAAAACAGCCAGATGAACAATGTCAGCAAGGTGCCGCAAAAGCGCAGCAGCCGCGTCAGATACGGCGAGCGGCGCCGCGCGCGGGCACTGCGCGGCCGCGTCATGCGCAGCACGATCGCCGACAGGAAGAACGCCAGTACCAACAGCAGCGCGGTGACGATCGAGATCTGCAGCACGTTTTCGCTGGAGCCGGAGCCGCCGAGCGTCGCGACCACCGACGCGGCCGCAAGCACCAGCACCGGCACGTGCCACAGCGCGGCGAGCACCTCGAACGCTTCGGTCGCGGCCTTGTGGTCGTTGCGCTGTTCGTACGGCCGGTTGCGGATCAGATGCGCGACCGGCCGGCGAAACGCGAGCGCGAAATAGCCGGTCAGCACGGCGGCCGTCATGTTGGCCGCGGTCGAAATCAGCGCGGCGAGGTTGGTGCCGAGCTGATGCTCGACGTCGTAATTGACGGCTGCGTCGCCGAGCGCGCCGCACACGCCGATCACGAACAGCACGCGGCGCGCGTGATCGATCAGCAGACGCACCGCGACGCGGCGGTGGCCCGAGCCGAACAGCGAAAACATGATCAGACAGATCGCGGAAAACACCGCGCCCGCGACGATCGCATACGCGACCACCATGCCCAGCGTGCGGCCGAGCGAATCGGGCATCGCGCGCATGAACAGCAGCGCCGCGATGAACGCGATGATCCACGGACCGACGCGGCGCAACGCGAAGATCAGCAGCTCGCGCGTGGTGGGATTGGGCCGCAGCACCAGCTCGACACCGAAGCGCCGGTGCAGCCGTTGCTGCAGATAGATCAGCGCGCCGGCACAGGCGCCCCAGCCGGCCAGCATCCCCAGCATCGCCAACAGGATCGTGCCGACACCCTCGTGTCCCTGGCCCGAGACGATCGTGTACAGCTCGTTGCCGGCCGCGGTCACGCGCCCGCTCCAGTAGCGCACCGGCGTGCGGCCCTGATGCACGTCGGATTCGAACGACGCGATGCCCGAGGCGATCGCGCCGAGCAGGCCCGGGCTAGGTTGCGCGGACGCGGGCGCAGGTGGCCCGACGGTTTGCGCGGCGCTTTGCGACACGTCGCGCAGCTTTTTCAGTTGGGCAACGAGCGCGCTGCGCTGGCGGTCGTTGTCGAGCGTGGCGATCACGCTGTCGAGCGAGCGCGCCAGCTCCGCCTGGCTCGCGGGCGACGGCGCCGACGCCGCCTCGGGCGCCGACGCCCCCGATGCCGCGGACGCCGGCGTCGCGTTCACCGTCGCGCTGTTGATCAGGCTCTGCAATGCCGGGATCACCGGCGTGCCGCCGCCGACCGCAGGGCCCGCGGCTTGCGCCATGCGCGGCAGCGCGCCGAGGCACAGAATCAGCGCGGCGCACAGCAGCGCGGCAAACCAACCGACGGCATCTGTGCTCGCGCGCGGGCGGGCGTCGCCGCTGGCAGTGTCGCAAGCGGTGTGAGCGGAGGAGAGATGGGGGGCGCTGAGAATCGCCGGCTGCTGCCCGCCGCCAGACGGCGCAGCCTCGGACTCACGCTGCGACGGGCATGACTGCATGGCAATCCGTGAGAAAACGGCAGACGCCAGTGTAGCCGCAGTTTCGCCCGGCGCGGCCGAACATGCGTAACCGAATGTTAGTACGCTTGCGCGGCCGGCGAATTCGAACCGCCGCTCGTCAGTACGCGACCGTCGCGATCTGGCGGATGAAGCGGCCCTGCTCCAGTTCGTCGACGAACGCGATCGCGTAGTCTTCGGCCGAAATGCGGCTGTTGCCGTCCGCGTCCGCAATCAGCGTGTTCGCGCCCGTGCGGAACTTGCCGGTGCGCTCGCCCGGCGCGATCAGCGCGGCCGGCGCGAAGAACGTCCAGTCGAGATCGGTCACGCCGCGGTAGTACTCGAAGGCGTCGCGGTGCGCGAGTGCAATACCCTTGTACGCGTCCGGAAAGCCGTCGGTATCGACCAGTTGTTTGCCCGCTGCGACTTCGAGCGAGCCCGCGCCGCCTACCACGACGACGCGCTTCAGCCCCGCCGCGCGCACCCCCTCGACCAGCGCGCGTGTCGCTTGCGTCAGGGTGGCGAGATCGCCCTGCGGCGGCGCATACGCGCTTGCGACCACGTCCTGACCGCGCACCGCCGCGCCGACGCTCGCGGCGTCGAGCAGATCGGCCTGCGCCGCATGCAGATTCGCGACGCCGGCCGGCACGCGCGCCGGATCGCGCACCAGCGCCGTCACCTGATGCCCGCGACGCGCGGCTTCCGCGGCAATCCGCGAACCGATCATGCCAGTCGCGCCAAACAGGGCGATCTTCAGTTGCTTGCTCATATCAGCGTACTCCTCAGGTTGTCTTATATGTAACTTTTATAGTTACATATAACGAGAAAAAAAGCGGGGCGCTCACCCCGTTCCTTTGTTTGGCACGCGTGCCGGAATAGTTCGAGCCGCGCCCTACGACACTGCGCTTCTATCGTTCACCGCCGACGCGTCTTGCGCGCGAAGACACGCTCAAGCACGGCGCTTGCGCTCGCGCTGCTTCTCCGAGCGGACCACGTCGGCGGTCGCGTCGGCGAGCGTGCGCGCGCCCAGCGTCGCTTCCATTGCCTGCTGCGCTTCGTCGATGATCCCGCTCAACACGCTCTGGATATTGCGCCCCACCATGCACGCTGGATTTGGCTCCTCGCGATGCAACGCGAACAACTGCGCGTCTTCCACCGCGCGATAGACCTCGAGCAACGTGATCCGTTCCGGCCGCCGCGCAAGCAACGCGCCGCCACCGGCGCCCATCTGCGAGGTGGTGAGGCCGGCGTCGGAGAGCATGCTCAGAAGCCGGCGAATGAGCGCGGGATTGGTGTTCACGCTGCCCGCGATCATCTCCGACGACAACGGCACGCCGCCCTGTAGCGACAACAGCGCGAGCACATGCACGGCAAAGGCAAACCGGCTACTCGTGTTCACGGCAAATCCGTCCCGAAACGACAATGTGTAACCATCGCAATTACATATAACACTAAAGTCAATCGGCGAAACCGGATAGAACGGCGCGGGTCATTTATCCATCTGCTTCTGCGCGTCGGCGGAATCGGTCGATGCAGTCGACGAAGCCGACGCGCCCGCATTCTGCGCCGACCACGCCTGCAGCTTGCGCCCCGCCGTTTCGAGGCCCTGGCCCGTGATCGACGCGGCCTTGCCGAGCTGCGCGTTGGCCGCGCTCGCCGCGTTCTGCAGGTTGGCCTGCGCACTCGACGCGAGCGCGGCCGGGTCGATCTTGAGCGACGGCGCGGAGGCCGAGTCGAGATTCTGTTGCGCGGCGTCCTTGGTCGCGTCGACCTGTTGGCCGACGTAGCTCGCGGCCTGATCGAGCTTCTGACCGGCAAGCTGCGCGGCGTCGTTCAGCTTGCCCGCGACCTGGCCGGCCGACGCGTCGTTCTTCTGACACGCGGCCAGCGCGCCGAACACGAGGGCCACGACCGCCGCGCGGCGTAATAACGATGAGGAAAGAGATGAAATCATGATCTGGAAGGAGCCGCGTCGGGCGGCTCGCACATGCGAAGACGTGCCCATGATACCGCCGTTGCGCCGCGCGGCCGCTTCGGATCGCCCCGGCGAGTTGGTCGCGGTTCTGTCGAACCTGATGGAGCTGACGTCCGCGCGATTCAAAGGCGATCCTTCCCTCAACGATCGTCTTCGGCGCGCGCCTGTTGCCGCGGCAGTATTGCGAAGCCGACGCGCGCTGTATTGCCGACCATGCGCGCGAACCGCTCGGGCCACGTGATCAATGTTTCATCGATTGGCGGCTATCGTGCCGCGGCGGGCTTTGGCGTGTATTCGTCGACGAAGTTCGCCGTCGAAGGCATCACGGAAGCGTTGCATGCCGAGTTGAGACCGCTGGGCATTCACGCGACAGTCGGCACGCGGATCGCCCACCGAGTCCCGAGACCACGTGCAGCAACGAGCGTCGACTTGCAGCGGCGCTCGCCTCAACATCGCTCAACAGCGCCCCACAATTCAGAATCTTCCGACAGTTGCAGGCGAAACACCTCCGTATAGTGTCGCGGCTGCTTTTGGGGAGTGCTGTTTCGATGAAACTGATCGACTGGATCGTCACCCTCGTCATCATGCTGATGGCGATCGTTTTTTTCTGCGCGCGCCGGCTGCCCACCTGGTCGCACGACACCCGCGCTCGGCATATGAAAGGGACCCGTTTGCTGATGCAGGCCGCGTGTGCACTGTGGGCGGCGCTGCTGGGTGTCACGCACGGCCTGTTTGCCGTCGAGGGTCTTGCCGGCATTCGGCCAACACCGGCCGAAACGTTCGCCGGCATCGCCGTGCTGCTGGCATGCGGTTGCTACTGGTCGGTGCGCGGCAGAAGACTGCTGAAGCCGCGGCGGATTTTCGCCGGTTGATGCGCGGACGAGCGCCATCCGCGCCGCACGATCGAGCGCCCCCTACCGCGTGCTGATTCCTCGCACCGCGTCGATCGAACGCGTGGACGACCCGCTGCCTGCGCCCAAGCCTGGTCCCGCAGCGCCCGGCACACTCTGACGCGCACCGCGCGCCGCCGGAGCCGGACCCGCCGCGGCGAGCGCAGCCGCGCCAGCCGCGGCCGGTTTCGCGCCCGCGGCACCCGCCTCTGGCAGCGACAGATAGAACGTCGTGCCCACCCCCTCCTTCGATTCCGCCCACACGCGGCCGCCATGTCGCTCGACCATCCGCCGCACGAGCGCGAGGCCGATGCCCTCGCCGGCCGCGGCATTGCCGTGCAGGCGCTGGAACGCGGTGAACAGGCGCGGCAGCGCGATCGCCGGGATACCGAGGCCGTTGTCGCGCACGTAGAAGATCCGCAGCGAATGCACGCCCGGCGGCGCCGCCGTCGTGCCGATTTCGACGCTGCCCTCGCGCGCCGGGTCCAGATAGTTGACCGCGTTGCCAATCAGGTTTGCGAAGATCTGTTCGAGCGCGGTCGGATCGCCCCATACCGCGGGCAGTTCGCCGACCGTCACGCGCGCGCGCCGCGCACGGATCGAGCCCTGCATCGCATCGACGACACGTTGCACGATGTCGCGCACATCGACATTCTGGCGCCGGTACTCGACCCGCCCGACCCGCGACAGCCGCAGCAGCGCGTCGATGATGTGTGACGCGCGCAGCACCGCGGTCTGCAGATAGTGCAGCGCCTCGCCGATGTCCTCGTCGACGAGGCGCTCGATCCGCTCGCGCGTGCTGATCGCGAGCGACGAGTTGCGCACCGCGTCGCGCAACTCGTCGCTTGCGCGAATCAGCTCCCTGGAAAATCCCTGCAGGTTCACGAGCGGCGCACGCAGGTCGTGCGACACGCTGTAGATGAACGTTTCGTTTTCCTGGGTCTGCTGGCGCAGCGTCTCGTTGCTGCGCGCGAGCTCGGCGGCGCGCCGCTCGAGGTCCGCGTGAAAGCGAGCTTCGATGCGCTCGGCTTCGAGCAGTCGGCGGCTCGTCTCGTGCAAGGTCAGATCGAGCCGCGCGATTTCATCGCTACCGGCGCCGAGCGGCGCGAGCGGCTCGTTGCCGGCGAGCCGGCCCGCGTTGTCGGACAGTAGCGCGAGCCGGCCGCGCACGCCGCGCGTGAACATCCAGACGGCGAGCGCGACGAACAGCAGCGAGCCCAACGCGGCCGCGACGATCAGCGTCTGTTCCCGTTCGCGCACGGCGGCGACGGCATTCGAGCGCGAGCTGTCGAGACGGCGCTCCTCGGCCTGGAACGCGCTCACCTCCACACGGAAATGATCGAGCACGTCGGCCTGGGCGAGATCGTGGAAGCGCGCGAGAATCTCGCCGGTCCGCCCGGCGTGCAGCATGTCCTGGATCCGGTCGGACCACTGGCGGTACGCCTGCACCGCCTGGCGCACCTCGGCCACGCGCTCGACCTGCGCCGGATCGTCCGCGACGAGTTCGGCGAGCTCGTCGATGCGCCGGTCGACGTCCATCCATACCGCGATCGGGGTGGTGAAATGCGCGTCGTTGGCGAGCACCGCGCCCCGCAGCGCGACCGATTCGGCCAGCACCGGATCGAGAATCTCCGTGGTCTGGCGCAACACCTTCTCGCTATGGATCGCCCAGCGCTCGGCCATCGTCGCATCGGTCTGGGCCTTCACGACACCGGTGAGCAGCGCGAGTTCGAAAACGGCCGGGATCGCAATCAAAAGCAGGCCTTTAGTGGTCAGTCTCATGCGTGCCCATGGGAGGGGTTGGCCGGCGGATCGTGCACGGAGTCGGCACATTATGTCGGCGTTTGCGCGGGAAAAGAAAGAGGGGCACGAACGCGTCGACGGCAGCTTCTGCCGTTCGCGTACAGTGCGCCAGAAATGGGCATCGACGCGCCGGCCAGCGTCTCGCTGCGTCAGGATGCCGAATGAAAATGTAATTTGAATCGAATAGTTCGCCCTCCTCTGGGTCAATCTGCGCAAGGGCGTCGATTTATGCACTTTTCTTGTGCCATTCCTCTCTGTTAAGGTGCATGACGCGCTCGGGCGGCGCATGGCTCAAAACCCACTGGATGCCCATCCCGGTGCCCGATTGCACCGTGTCGACGCGACCAGCACAGCTTTGGCCCGCTTCTTGCTGACATAGCGCACTTTTTTGGCATAAGCGGGACATATCAATGGAAAGTCTGAAATACGGCGCCGATACCGAGTTTCTTTTGATGGGCGCTGCCATGGTGCTGGCGATGCACGCGGGATTCGCCTTCCTGGAGCTTGGCACCGTGCGCAAGAAGAATCAGGTGAATGCGCTGGTCAAAATTCTGGTGGACTTCGCGGTCTCGACGATCGCGTACTTCTTCATCGGCTACACGATCGCATACGGCGTGCAGTTTTTCGACAGCGCGGCGACGCTCGCCCAGCACAACGGCTATGCGCTCGTGCGCTTTTTCTTCCTGCTGACGTTCGCCGCCGCGATCCCCGCGATCGTGTCGGGTGGCATCGCCGAGCGCTCCAAGTTCAATCCGCAGCTGTTCGCGACGTTCGTGCTGGTCGGTTTCATCTATCCGTTCTTCGAAGGCATCGCGTGGAATGGCCGCTTCGGCATCCAGGACTGGCTCACGCAGGCTTTCGGCGCGCCGTTCCATGACTTCGCGGGCTCGGTGGTGGTGCACGCGTTCGGCGGCTGGGTCGCGCTGCCGGCCGTGCTGCTGCTCGGCGCGCGCCACGGTCGCTATCACCGCGACGGCGGCATCGCCGCGCATCCGCCGTCGAACATTCCGTTTCTCGCGCTCGGCGCATGGGTGCTGACGGTCGGCTGGTTCGGCTTCAACGTGATGAGCTCGCAGACGCTCGACAAGATCAGCGGCCTCGTCGCGGTCAATTCGCTGATGGCGATGGTCGGCGGCACGCTGAGCGCGTGGTTCGCGGGCCGCAACGACCCGGGCTTCACGTACAACGGCCCGCTCGCCGGGCTCGTCGCGGTGTGCGCGGGCTCGGACATCATGCATCCGCTCGGCGCGCTGGTCACGGGCGGTATCGCTGGCGTGCTGTTCGTCTACATGTTCACCTGCGTGCAGAACCGCTGGCGCATCGACGACGTGCTCGGCGTGTGGCCGCTGCACGGGCTGTGCGGCGCATGGGGCGGCATCGCGGCCGGGATCTTCGGCATCCATTCGCTCGGCGGGCTGGGTGGTGTGTCGTTCGCCTCGCAGGTCATCGGCACGCTCGGCGGAATCGTCGTGTCGGGGCTCGGCGGCACGGTCGTGTACGGCGTGATCCGCATGACGGTCGGTCTGCGCCTCGACCAGGAAGAGGAATACAACGGCGCCGATCTGTCGATTCACAAGATTTCGGCAACGCCGGAGTGAACGAAGGCGGCGCTCGCGGGAAACAGGAGAGGCGCGACTCACGCGCCTGTCCCCAAATGCGCGCGCCGATGTTAGACTTCGCGGCTGGAGATGGCATTCTCCATTAACCGCCCTTGGGGCTGATGATGCCTGCTACGCCCGGTTATGCGGACGCGGCATCAACTCGCCCGCATCAACCGGTCTGTCGACATTCCGGTTTCGATCCTCTTCCATGTATTGGTCTTTTCTCGCTGTCGCGATTGGCGGCGCACTCGGCTCGCTGTTTCGCTGGTTCCTCGGCATTCGACTTAACCCGCTCTTTAGCGACCTGCCGCTCGGCACGCTCGCCGCCAACGTGATCGCCGGCTACCTCATCGGCGTGGCGGTCGCGGGCTTCGCGCGAGTGCCCCAGCTCACGCCGGAATGGCGGCTGTTCGTCATCACCGGACTGATGGGCGGGCTGTCGACGTTCTCGACGTTCTCCGCGGAGGTCGTGCAGCGTCTGCAGGACGGCCGGTTCGGCTGGGCGGCGGGCGAAGTGGCGATTCACCTGAGCACTTCGCTGATCATGACGATTCTCGGCATCGCGACGGTTTCGTTGCTGGCGCGCTGAGGCGCACACGTTGACGAGGATCACGGACGCGGGCCCGAGCCGTCGGCAATTGGGCTAGCGCCCGTTTGCATCTGAGCTCGGTGCGAGCCAGCTCGACGATCTCGTCGCCGCGTCCGTTCAATATCGCACGCAGCATATAAAGGCTGAATCCCTTCGCATGGGCACGTTCCACCTTCGGAGGCATGGCAAGCTCATGCTTCGATGTGGTCACATCGACGAGTGCGGGACCGGGATGCGCAAACGCCTGCACCTGGCCGGCAGCGCGTCTCACTGTGTCTTCGGCACCGACGTCGCTGGCAGCGGCGCGGGCCGCGCTGCGTCCCAGCGACTCTTCAGCACGCGACGCAGCCTGGTCCTGAGCGGCAACACGACCCGCTCCTGAAACAGCACCGACGCCACCAGCACCAGGACCAGATAGACCGGATAGGCGGAAAAATGCACGGGCACCTGGCTTGCCGCCTCCCGGCAAACATGCGGTCGATGCACGCATGACAACAGCGAATACGGAATGCCAAGCAGCTTCTGCACTTTGAGAAAGCCGATAAATAGCGGGTATTGCAGCGCGAAGATCGACAACGAAGCGTTGCCGAGCCGTCTCGTCCAGGCGGCCACGCGCGGCGACGCGTTTTGCAGTGCGCTCGCGCAAACAAAAATCACTGCGACTTGCGCGGGCAAGAGTGCGCCGTTGTGAAGAAGTACTTCCCACGAACGCATTCCCGCCGTAAACAGAAAAGTGGCGCCGATGAAAAGTGCCCCTGTAGCAGCGAATATGATCCACCGGCAACTCGCGATCATGCCGGTAATGCTTTCGACGTTCGCCTCGAATATCCCGTAAGCGAGAATGCCCGCCAGAAACTCCGGAAGCCGCACCAGCGGATTGGTATGCAACACACCGATCGGCCACACCTGATACCAGCCGCCTGCAACGACGATCACGGCCGGCAACAGGCTGGCGCCCCACATCGCCATCAGCATCGTGGACTTCCAGCGCAACGACAGCAGGCGTGGCGCGAGCGCCGGAAACGATAAATAGAAAAAAAACAGCGTCGACAACGACCACGACGGAATATTGAATGACAGATAAAAGGGATTCCAGGCCTGCAATAACAGGATCTGTAAAACCGCATTGACCGCCACTTCCACACCGCTCATGGTGTGCACAATCGGCGTTGCTGAATCGAGGTTGCTCAGTTCGGTGTCGAAGGGATGGGAATTCACAGCCATTAATGCAATGCTCAGCGCTAACGTAACGATGTGAATGGGATAAATATTGCTAAAACGGTTGATAAAAAACTTCGATGCCGAAACCTTCATCGCTTCGCCAGTTTTCTTTTCCACCGAAACGTGCGATAGAATGAATCCTGACAGAATAAAGAAGATACTCGTCGCGCAGCCGCCGAATTTGAAGAAGTCGGCCATTGGCATCGCCCTCGCCTCGGGGTAAATGACGAGCGTGTGGAAGACGACCAGATAGCAGGCCAGCAGGAACCGCAGGATGTCCAGCCCCGGGAACATCGCCTTCATTTTGTTTTCCTTTTTCTTACGTGGAAATATCGCTTCATTGCGTTTCCTTTCATTTTTATCTTCTTTAATTTTTAAATTGAAAGCATTTACGCGACTCGATATGCGGAGCATGATTCATGGAGGCGCGGCAACCGGTATGTGCGCTTCCGCACCAATTGCAGCTGCAAAAAAACCACTGTGTGCGAAGATCGCCGGAAACCAGCGTGCGCGTCTCTCCGCCCGCCATCCCGTTAATGAGAAAACAGTGACAAAATAAATGCGCAGAGCTGCGATGTAAAAAAACGCCACCAATAGGCGTGTCTCAGAACACGGTGGACGGAGCTTGGGCAATGCCGGTGAAGAGACGCCACGCTTCAAATCGCGCGGCGAGCTGTTTGCGATAGAGCGAGGCGCTCAGCAGATGACTGCGTGCGTTCGGGCAAGCGAAACCCTCGCATCCGGCGCTCGCGTTCACGCGTGGGTTGATGGCTGTTTTCAGCGCGGTTGTTCGCGCGCGCAGGCCTTGACGAACACGTGCTTCACATTCGCCAGCTCAGGGATCTCTGTTTTCGCGGGCCATGTGCTGCCCGGCTTGCGACGGGCAGTCCTGACCTGATGCGCAAAAACTGGCGCCGAACTTGTCCGTCCACCGCCGGATCGATTCATGGCTGACAACCACGCCGCGCTCGAACAGTAGCTCCTCGATGTCGCGAAGGCTGAGTTGAAAGCGGAAATACCTCCGAACCGCGCGGCTGATGACTGACTAGCTGACCAGCGCGCGAACGTGACAACGCCCGGCGAACCAATCCTCACGCCCCGTTCGGAATCCCTTCAATCGGACACTCCGGCGTCCCTGGCGTCGGGCGCGTGAGTGCTTCGACGCGGCGGCGCGTGCCGTCGGCGTCTTCGATCCAGTCGCGATAGAACCCAAACGGACAGGCCGCCACGCCGTTCGCGCCGTCGCCCGAATTGATCGTGCCCGTGTACCCGCGGTGCAGAAGTTTGTATAGATGGTTCTGCGACTGCATCGTGCGCCGCGCGTCGCGGATCATGCTCAGCGAGAGCTCCGCGTACTGCACGCCCATCTCCTCCTCGCCGCACTCGCCGAGCGTGCGCCCGTCGAAACCCACGATCGCCGAGTGGCCAAAGTACGAATACACGCCGTCCCAGCCCGTGGCATTCGCCACGGCGACGTAAGTGTTATTCATCCACGCCATTGCCTTAGCCACCATCACCTGCTGCTCCTTGGCCGGATACATGTAGCCCTGGCAGCGCACGATCAATTCCGCGCCGTTCATCGCGCAGTCGCGCCAGATCTCGGGATAGTTGCCGTCATCGCAGATGATCAGGCTGATCTTTAAACCCTTCGGCCCATCCGTCACGTAGGTACGATCGCCCGGATACCAGCCTTCGATCGGCGTCCAAGGCATGATCTTGCGATACTTCTGCACGATCTCGCCGCGATTGTCGATCAGCACAAGCGTGTTGTACGGCACCTTACGCGGATGTTCTTCGTGACGCTCTCCCGTGATCGAGAACACCCCCCAGACGTTGGCCTGGCGGCACGCCGCCGCAAATATTTCCGTCTCCTCGCCCGGCACCGTCGACGCCGTATCGAACATCTCCTGCCGGTCGTACATGATGCCGTGCGTCGAATACTCGGGAAACACGACGAGATCCATGCCAGGCAATCCCTGCTTCATGCCGACCACCATGCCGGCGATGCGGCGCGCGTTGTCGAGCACCTCCGCCTTCGTATGCAGACGCGGCATCTTGTAGTTGACCACCGCGACGCCCACGCAATCGTTGCTGCTCGAAATATCGCCATGTCGCATGACATATCCTCCTTAAGTCCCTCAGATCGCAGGCGGACTTCGGGCCGCCCGCTCCGCTTCAGCACACACTCACTACTGATATGGTCGCTGCGTGTCAATAAGAGAAACAGTTATTGAATCCCAAGGGTAATCGGACGATGCGGCACAAGTCCGTTGCAGCGACGATGGA